>JAEZMP010000420.1 GCA_023442215.1 Pseudomonadota bacterium | reverse complement strand
TCGCCATCCCGCCGCTGCGCGAGCGCGGCGAGGATGTGGTGCTGCTGGCGGCGCGGCTCGGGCACGAGGCCGCGGTGCGCCTCGGCCGCCCGCCGCCGCGGTTCTCGCCCGCCGTCCTCGACCTGTTCCGGTCCTATCCCTGGCCCGGCAACGTGCGTGAGCTGCGCAATGTCGTCGATGCCATGGTCGCGCTCGCCGACGGCGACGTCCTCGATCTCGCCGACGTGCCCGCCGATATCCGCCGGTCGTCCGCCCGGCCGGAAGGGGCGCCGCCTCCCGCCTTCGCGCCGTCGGCTCCGGTCGGCGGCTGGCCCGTGGCGACGCCCGCGCCCCATACCCCCCATCATGCCCCCCATCATGTCCCCCATGCCATGCCGGCCTCGCGGCGGGAAATGCAGGCGGCGGAGCGTATCGCGATCCTCGCCCAGGTGGAGGCGGCCGGCGGCAACCTCGCCGAAGCGGCCCGGCGCCTCGGCATCGCCCGCTCGACGCTCTATCTGAAGCTCGCGCGATACCGCGACGAGCGCGACGCCTGACCCGCCTTCGCGGCCGCTGACGCGCCCTTCCCCGCTCCGTCACCATGGCCGGCCGATGTTCGATTCCGGACGCCCGGCGCCGGCGCGGACGTTCGATCCTGTCCGACATCCGGACACACGCGGACAGCCGCCGGTCCCCACCTCCAGACCCAAGTCCTTGATATCGCTCGAACTGCCCCGGCATGACCGGACTGGCACGGTGCCTGCGATCCTCTCTCACGTCCGGCTCGGCAGAAGCCGGCGTGAATCAGGGAGGACAACCCGTGAATATCCACGCACCGAACAAGCGAAGCGTGCAGGTGCTCGGCATCGATGCCGGCGGCACCATGACCGACACGTTCTTCGTCGATGCGGACGGTGACTTCGTCGTCGGCAAGGCCCAGTCGACGCCGCAGAACGAGGCGCTCGGCCTCATCGCCTCCAGCAAGGACGGGCTCGGCAACTGGGGCATCGGCCTCAACGAGGCGCTGCGCGAGCTGCAGACCGGCGTCTATTCCGGCACCGCGATGCTCAACCGCGTCGTGCAGCGCAAGGGCCTGCGCTGCGGCCTGATCGTCAATCGCGGCATGGAAGACTTCCACCGCATGGGCCGCGCCATCCAGTGCTATCTGGGCTACGCCTACGAGGACCGCATCCACCTCAACACCCATCGCTACGATCCGCCGCTGGTGCCGCGCAATCTCACCCGCGGCGTGGTCGAGCGGGTCGACATGTCCGGCCGCGTGGTGATTCCGCTGCGCGAGGAAACCGCGCGGGAGGCCGCGCGCGAGCTGATCGCGGCCGATGTCGAGGGCATCGTCATCAGCCTGCTGCACTCCTACAAGAACCCGGATCACGAGCGCCGGGTGCGCGACATCGTGCTGGAGGAGGTGCGCGACAGCGGCAAGGCGATCCCGGTGTTCGCCTCGGCCGACTACTATCCGGTGCGCAAGGAAACCCACCGCACCAACACGACGATCCTCGAAGGCTACGCGGCCGAACCCTCGCGCCAGACGCTGAAGAAGATCTCCGACGCCTTCAAGGAGCACGGCACCAAGTTCGATTTCCGCGTGATGGCCACCCATGGCGGCACCATCTCGTGGAAGGCCAAGGAACTCGCCCGCACCATCGTCTCCGGCCCGATCGGCGGCGTCATCGGCGCGAAATATCTCGGCGAGGTGCTGGGCTACGGCAACATCGCCTGCTCCGACATCGGCGGCACCTCGTTCGACGTCGCGCTGATCACCCAGGGCGAGCTGACCATCAAGAACGACCCGGACATGGCGCGCCTCGTGCTGTCGCTGCCGCTGGTGGCGATGGATTCGGTCGGCGCCGGCGCCGGCTCGTTCATCCGGCTCGACCCCTATACCCGCGCGATCAAGCTCGGGCCGGACTCGGCCGGCTATCGCGTCGGCGTGTGCTGGAAGGAAAGCGGCATCGAGACCGTCACCGTCTCCGACTGCCACATGGTGCTCGGCTACCTCAATCCCGACAACTTCCTCGGCGGCGCGGTGAAGCTCGACCGGCAGCGCTCGGTCGACGCCATCAAGGTGCAGCTCGCCGATCCGCTCGGCCTCTCGGTCGAGGATGCGGCGGCGGGCGTGATCGAGCTGCTCGATTCCGACCTGCGCGACTACCTGCGCTCGATGATCTCCAGCAAGGGCTACTCGCCGCAGAGCTTCGTGTGCTTCTCCTATGGTGGCGCCGGGCCGGTCCACACCTACGGCTACACCGAAGGCCTCGGCTTCGAGGACGTGGTGGTGCCGGCGTGGGCGGCGGGCTTCTCGGCCTTCGGCTGCGCGGCGGCGGATTTCGAGTACCGCTACGACAAGTCGCTCGACATCAACCTCGCCCCCGACGCCCCCGACGACCAGCGCGAGGCAGCGGCCCGCACGCTGCAGGCGGCGTGGACGGAGCTGACGCACAACGTGCTCGAGGAGTTCAAGCTGAACGGCTACGACGCCGCGCAGGTCAAGCTCCAGCCGGGCTTCCGGATGCAGTACCGGGGCCAGCTCAACGATCTCGAGATCGAATCCCCGCTGCCCTCCGCCGCGACGGCCGAGGACTGGGAGCGCCTGGTCGAGGCCTTCAACGCCACCTACGGCCGCGTCTACGCGGCGTCGGCGCGCTCTCCCGAGCTCGGCTACTCCGTCACCGGCGCCATCATGCGCGGCACGGTGCCGATCCCCAAGCCGAAGATCCCCAAGGAGCCCCTCGAAGGTGAGACCCCGCCGAAGGAGGCCTTCCTCGGCACGCGCAAGTTCTACCGCAAGAAGCGGTGGGTCGATGCCCAGCTCTACCGCATGGAGGCGCTGCGCCCCGGCAACCGCGTGGTCGGCCCGGCCATCATCGAATCCGACGCCACCACCTTCGTGGTTCCCGACGGCTTCGAGACCTTCCTCGACGGTCACCGCCTGTTCCACCTGAAGGAAGTCTGAGCGGCTGGCCGACACCAAGAAACCGGAGGAAACCCCATGAACATCAATATTCGAGACCGCGATCTCGGCACCGACGCGCGCGGCGTCGTCCGCGGCGGCGAGACCCTGAAGCAGCACCGCGACCGCATCATGGAGGCCACGAAGCGCACCAAGCACTATGCCGGCCTGCAGAAGATGGAGCTGCGCGACAGCGAGCCCATTCTCTACAACAAGCTGTTCTCGCGGCTGCGCGCCGGCGTGGTCGATGCCCGCGAAACCGCCAAGAAGATCGCCGCCTCGCCCATCGTGGAGCAGGAAGGCGAGCTGTGCTTCACGCTCTACAACGCGGCCGGCGACAGCATTCTCACCTCGACCGGCATCATCATCCACGTCGGCACCATGGGTGCCGCCATCAAGTACATGATCGAGAACGACTGGGAGTCCAATCCCGGCGTCCGCGACAAGGACATCTTCTGCAACAACGATTCCCTGATCGGGAACGTCCACCCCTGCGACATCCACACCATCGTGCCGATCTTCTGGGAGGGCGAACTGATCGGCTGGGTCGGCGGCGTGACCCACGTCATCGATACCGGCGCGGTCGGGCCGGGTTCGATGGCGACCGGCCAGGTGCAGCGGTTCGGCGATGGCTACTCCATCACCTGCCGCAAGGTCGGCGCGAACGACACGCTGTTCCGCGACTGGCTGCACGAAAGCCAGCGCATGGTGCGCACCACCCGCTACTGGATGCTCGACGAGCGCACCCGCGTCGCCGGCTGCCACATGATCCGCAAGCTGGTGGAGGAGGTGATCTCGGAGGAAGGCATCGACGCCTACTGGAAGTTCGCCTACGAGGCGGTCGAGCATGGCCGGCTCGGCCTGCAGAACCGCATCAAGGCGATGACCATCCCCGGCAAGTACCGCCAGGTCGGCTTCGTCGACGTGCCCTATTCCCATGACGACGTCCGCGTGCCGTCCGACTTCGCCAAGGTCGACACCATCATGCACGCGCCGTCGGAGATCACCATCCGCGGCGACGGCACGTGGCGGCTCGATTTCGAGGGCGCGAGCCGGTGGGGCTGGCACACCTACAACGCCCATCAGGTCAGCTTCACCTCCGGCATCTGGGTGATGATGACCCAGACGCTGATCCCCTCGGAGATGATCAACGACGGCGCGGCCTACGGCACCGAGTTCCGGCTGCCCAAGGGCACCTGGATGAACCCGGACGACCGCCGCGTGGCGTTCTCCTATTCGTGGCACTTCCTCGTCTCGGCGTGGACGGCGCTGTGGCGCGGGCTGTCGCGGTCCTATTTCGGCCGCGGCTATCTGGAGGAGGTGAACGCCGGCAACGCCAACACCTCGAACTGGCTCCAGGGCGGCGGCTTCAACCAGTACGACGAGATCCACGCGGTCAACTCGTTCGAATGCGCCGCCAACGGCACCGGCGCCACCGCCGTCGGCGACGGCCTCAGCCATGCCGCCGCCATCTGGAACCCGGAAGGCGACATGGGCGACATGGAGATCTGGGAGCTGGCGGAGCCGCTCGTCTATCTCGGCCGCCAGATCAAGGCGA
>JAEZMP010000417.1 GCA_023442215.1 Pseudomonadota bacterium | reverse complement strand
AAGCTCCTCCCGGATCAGGAATGTCGGCAGCAGCGCCACACCGAGGCCAGATGCTGCGGCTTCGGAGAGCATGAAGAAGTGCTCGAACGAAGGCAGCAGGCTGTCAGAAGGCAGTTCCAGCCGGTGTTGGGCGAGATAGTCCGTCCAGGCCCAGGGACGTGTCGAATGCTGCAGCAGCCGGTGCCGCAGCAGCGCGGCGGGGGCGCTGAGATCGCCGTGGCGTCGGAGGAACGCCGGGCTGCACACCACGCTCATCTCCTCCTCTATCAGCCGCGCACACGCGGCCCCGGCGAACGGCGGCGCACCGAAACGGATGACGAGATCGGCCGGTTCGTCGGCGAAGGAAACCGCTCCGTCGCCTGCACGCACATCGACCGGGATTTCGGGGTGGAGCGCCTGGAAGCCGCCGAGACGGGGAATGAGCCAGCGCATCGCCAGCGTCGGGATCGCGTTGATCACGAGGCCGGCCCCTGCCGCGTTCTCCCGCAGATCCCGGCTTGCCGCCTCGATCCGGGCGAGCGCGGCCGCGACCTCGCGGTGATAGCGCGCGCCTTCGGCCGTCAGCACGACCGAGCGGCCGCTGCGGCGAAACAGTTCGACACCGAGATCCGCCTCGAGCGACTGGATCAGGCGGCTGACAGCGCCCTGGGTGACGCCCAGCTCCGCCGCCGCCGACGTGAGATTGAGGTGACGGCCGGCCACCGCGAAGGTGCGCACCGCGTTCAGCGACGGGAGGCGGGTTTTCGTCAAAGTTCCAGGCCTTCCGCCCTTTTCGCGGGCGCGAGAACCATGATTTCAACTCATTGATCGCGGCGAGGAACTCGATTGTCAAGCGAGGCGAAAGCCGGTTCCTTCGAAAGGCTCCAGACGGAGCGTTCAAACCCCTTCCGGACGGACCATGGCTACTGTCACGCCTTTCCATATCGCCTTTCCTGTCGACGACATTCCGGCCGCACGGCACTTCTACGGCACGGTGCTCGGCTGTCCCGAAGGCCGCAGCGCCGACACCTGGATCGACTTCGACCTGTTCGGGCACCAGATCGTGGCGCATTACAAGCCGAAGGCCGAGGGTGCCGAAGGCGCGCACCACAACCCGGTCGACGGGCACGATGTGCCGGTGCCGCATTTCGGCGTGGTGCTGGAGATGGCCGACTGGGAAGCCCTTGCCGAGCGCCTGAAGGCTGCCGGCATCTCGTTCGTGATCGAGCCCTATATCCGCTTCAAGGGGCAGGTCGGCGAGCAGGCGACGATGTTCTTCCTCGATCCCGCCGGCAATGCCCTCGAATTCAAGGCGTTCAAGGACATGTCGCAGCTTTTCGCGACCTGACCGCTGCAGCTTCCCCCCTCCGCAGCGGTTCGGGAGGGCGCGTCCGGCATCCCCGGCGCGCCCTTCTTTCGTCTCAGGCCGTTTGCGGCCGCGCCATCGCAAGGGCCTTGAGATCGAAGCTCTCGTCGGCCGCCTGCCCCGGCGTGAGCATCGTCCCGCCGGCCAGAAGGCGTCGGGCCGCCATGTGATCCGTCGGCCGGTCGACGCTCTCCACTGCCACCAGCCTGCCTGCCCGGAAGCGGAAGGCCGAGAAGGCGCCGTCTTCCGGGCGGCCGCGCAGCACGGTCTCGTCCGCCTCGTGGCCGAGCCCGGCGATCTGGAGCTTGAGGCTGCCCTGATGGCTCCAGAACCACGGCACCGCGCTGTAGGCGCCGGCCGGCTTGCCCGCGAGCCGCGCCGCCACCAGGCGGGCCTGGTCGGTCGCGTTCTGAACGGATTCGATGCGCACGGGAGCAGAGGCATAGAGGCTCGGATGACGGGCCACATCGCCGATGGCGAAGATGCGCGGGTCGGCGGTCGCGAGCCCCGCATCGACCAGAATGCCGTCGCTGGTCGCCAGATCCGCTGCGACCGCAAGTTCCTGATTGGGCAACACCCCAATGCCGACGATCACGATGTCGGCCTCCAGCCGCTCGCCGTCGCCCAGCAGGACAGCTTCCACCCTTCCGGTCGGGCCAAGGCTCTCAGGCCCCTCGATGGCGGCAACCTTCGCGTGGAAACGGAAGCCGACGCCGAGGGCGCCCAGCACCCGTTCATGATGGCGTGAGACCGCCTCCCCGACCACCCGGCCCATGACGCGACCGGCGGCCTCGACCACCGTGACCGGCCGGCCGCGTTCCGCGATGGTGGCGGCGATCTCCAACCCGATGAATCCGCCGCCGATCACCACCGCGCTTGCCGCCGTGTCGAGCGCGGCGCGGATGCGCTCAGCGTCGTCGACGGTGCGCAGGCTGCAGATGCCCGCACGATCGCCTCCCGGCACCGGAAGCACGCGATTGCGCGTGCCGGTGGCCAGCACGAGGCGATCGAAGCCGATAAGATGGCCGTTCGAAAGGGTGACGGCGCCGGATTGGCGGTCGATCGCCGTCACCGCCACACCGGCGATGCGCTCGATCGCCTTCTCCGCAAACTGCTCCTCCGACCAGAAGCGCAGATCCTCGGGCTTCATTGCGGCCTTCAGATAGTCCTTCGAAAGCGGCGGCCGCTGGTAAGGCAGGTGCGGCTCATCGCCGATGAGAAACACGGGATCGTCGTTCCCGGCATGACGCAACGCGGCCGCGAGCTGGAAGCCGGCATGACCGCTTCCGACGATGACGATGTTGCCCATGAACGCTCTCCGCAGACCCGACGGCATCACCCGCCGCACCGGGCCGCAATCTACTCCGTAAAGGCGGGATTTGGAGAGGGACCATAGCGGTCGCGACGCCACAGGGGGAGCCGTTTGTCCGCCTCGGCAGAGGCGCCACGAGCCCGTCATCAAACCGTTAACGGCCTCGCCTATGCGTACGCCGAACCGGATTGCACAGCTGTGCAAGGACGTACGCATGACCCCATTCCTGCATCTTCGAACAATCAGCGCCGGATATGGCGCCACGCGTATTCTCCACGGTCTGGATCTCCACGTGGCGGAAGGCGAGTTCGTGGCGCTGCTCGGTGCCTCGGGATGCGGGAAGACGACGCTGCTGCGGACCATCGCGGGCTTCACCCCCGCCACGGCCGGAAGCATCTCGGTCGCCGGCGTGGATGTGACCGAACTCTCCCCCGACCGGCGGGGGATGGCGATGGTGTTCCAGTCCTATGCGCTTTGGCCGCACATGACGGTCGCGCGCAATGTCGGCTACGGCCTGAAGCTGAGGGGACGCAGCCGGGCGGAGATTACCCGGCGGGTGGACGAGATGCTCGACATGCTGGGCCTTGCCGGCCTCGGCGAGCGCAAGCCCGCGGCGCTCTCCGGGGGGCAGCGTCAGCGCGTGGCGCTTGGCCGGGCGCTCGCGATCGATCCGAAGATCCTGCTGCTGGACGAGCCGCTTTCGAACCTCGATGCGCGCATCCGCGTGCAGTTGCGCGGGGAGATCCGCGCGCTGCAGCAACGGCTCGGCATCACCGCGATCCATGTCACGCACGATCGCGAGGAGGCCATGGCGATGGCCGACCGCATCGTCATTTTGGACGGCGGGCATATCGTCCAGCAGGGCACGCCGCAGCAGGTCTACAACGCGCCGGCGTCCTCGTTCGTCGCCGCCTTCATGGGCGCGGAGAACAGCGTGCGCCTCTCGGCGCGGACCGAGGGCGACGTGGTGAGGATCGAGCCGGGACCGGCCAATCCCGCCGGCATCGTGCCCCTCGCCGGGCGTGCCCCGCTCAACGGCCCGCTGGAGGCGCGCTTCCGCGCCGGCTCGGCCGCCCTCGCCGCGGCATCGAGCGCCACGCCGCAGCCCTCACAGGGCCTGCACCTGACCGGCACCGTGCTCTCCGTTGGCTATCCCGGCGGCGCATGGCGGCATCGCATCGCGATCGGCGGCGAAGCCGTCGAGGTCGATGCACCGCACCCATTCGCAGCGGGCGAGACCGTGCGCGTGATCGTTCCGCCGGAGAACCTGTTTCTGTTCGCGGCCTCCGGCGCCGCATCTCCGCCGAACCGTCCCCGGCACACGGCCACGACGCGCGCGGACAGCCATGACGCCACCCTCCCTATCGCCTCGTAAGTTCTTCCGCACAGGAGACCGACCGATGAAGACGCTCATCGCCAACCTGACGACGGGCCTGCTCTGTTCCGCGCTCGTC
>JAEZMP010000385.1 GCA_023442215.1 Pseudomonadota bacterium | reverse complement strand
GCCTACGCCATGAGGACTACGGCACTCACTCGCTCCGTCGCACGAAGGCGTCCATGATCTACAAGGCGACGGGCAACATCCGCCCCATCCAGATCTTGCTCGGTCACTCCAAGATTGAGAACACGGTCCGATATCTTGGTGTCGACGTGGAGGACGCGCTGCTGCTGGCAGAGCGGACGGAAATCTGACGTTGGGCGGCCATCCGCACTACCTCGGATGGCCGCTTTGACGCACAGGATATGTTGCCTGCCTGTCGGTCTTGGGGGTGGACCTCGGAGAGACGGCTTTGGGGACCAAAGCTAGCGATAGTTGCCGTTCCAAGAACCGGTCGAGTTTTGCTAATTTGGCAACGAGCCGACGTAGCCCCCGATGGCTTTCCCGGCCCTGCGGAGGCAGCATGAGTATCGACCGCACCGACAATGGGCGCGGGGGCGTGATGACCTTTCTACAGGCAGCACTGAATGGCGATCGCCAGCATGACGCCGTTCCGCGGACCCCTGATGCCATTGCCGCCGATGCGGCAGCGGCGGTGAGTGCCGGCGCTCAGTCCGTCCATGTTCATGCCTATGACGGGGCCGGACGGGAAACCTTGAACGCGGCCGAGTGCGATGCGGTTGTCGCAGCTGTCCGCGCGCGGTGCCCGGGCATCCCAGTCTCGCTCACCACATCGGCCGGCATCGTCTCAGACCCGTCCCAGCGTCTGGCAACCGTGAAAGAATGGGCCGTCCTACCTGATCTCGTAACAGCCAATCAGGGTGAGGCCGGCATTGTCGAGCTGGCGGAATGGCTCCTCGCGCGCGGAGTACAGATCGAGGCCGGACTGCTATGCCCGGACGATGCCCGCCGGTTCGTGGCGTCGTCATTACCCGGCCGATGCCGCCGCGTCCTGATCGAGCCCCTCGACCCCGATCCGATTATCGCGTTGCGGGATGCTGCGGAGATGGAGGCGATCCTGGCCGACTCAGGCGTCACGCTCCCTCAAGTGCATCATGGCTTCAATGGGTCATGCTGGGCGGTGAACAGGCGCGCGCTGGAGCGGGGGCATGGTATCAGGACCGGGATGGAGGATGTGGTCGTTCTTCCGGACGGACAGCCGGCACGCGACAACGCCCACCTTGTCATGGCGGCGCGTTGTTTGATCGACTGCGTGGTGAGCGGTCTCTGAAGAGGGCCGCGTTCCGATCGGACACATGGATACGACTGCAGAACGGCAGCTATAGACACGGCTGCAGCCGAAAGCTGACAGACTGCTCCCGGCCCCGAAGCCGTCTGCCGGCAAAGCGCTCCCAATCTCGGCCATAGAGAATGGATTAGCAATTTCCTGAAAGCAGACGTGCTGTTTACCGCTTCACAGGTCTTGTGATGCGCCAAAGCGGACCCGATGGAATAATCCAGGCCCTGTTGACGAATAGGATTCCCATTCGGGTGCCGGGACGATTCAACGTCGCTTTCGGAGGGCGACGACATTGATTGGAGACCTGATGAGCGGCGAGGAATGGGCATTCTTCGAGCCCTTCGCGCGTATTCGTCAACAGGGCCTGGATTTCACCCGGCAGGAACGCCGTCGCCCGAAGGGGCGACCGGACAGGGCGGCGGCGGAGGACAGCCAGCGGACGTGCGCGATCCCGGTTCGGCTGAAGGCGCGTCGCCTGGAGCATATCCCGTTCAGATCGAACCGATCTGAACGGGATATGCTCAAGCTTTTGAATCTGGAGCGATGTTTTTCGGCCTGATGATTCCATCAGATCGGAAAGCGCCCTAGCGCCACACCCGCGCGCTCCCGCTGCGCCGAAGCGCGATGTTTCGAGGCTTTCCTGTTCGCAAGCCGAGCCCTGCGATCAACGCCTGCAAAGCGCAGCCAAGCTCACAGGGCTGTCCAGCCCCCATCCAACATCAGCGCGCTGCCGGTCATCAGGGTCGCGCCATCGGAGGCGAGGAACACCGCCGCCGCCGCCACTTCGTCCACGCGCCCGATGCGACCGAGCGGAATCTTCGACAGCACGTCCGTGCGGAAGGCCGCATCGCGGAAGTAGGGTTCGGTCATCGGCGTCTCGACAAAGGTCGGGCAGATGGTGTTGACGCGGATGCGATGCGGCGCCAGTTCCACCGCCAGCGCCTTGGTGAAGCCCTCCAGCCCCCATTTCGAAGCGCAGTAGAGCGTGCGGTTGGCCGCACCGACATGGCCCATCTGCGACGACATGTTGATCACCGATCCGCCGCGCCCCTCTTCGATCATCCGGGCGGTGACAGCCTTGGCCGCGAAGACGGCGCTGCGCAGGTTGAGCCCCAGCACGGCGTCGTAATCCTCGACCGTCACCTGCGCGAGCGGCTTTGGTCGGTTCGTCCCGGCATTGTTGACGAACACGTCGAAGGCCGGGCGTGACGCCATGTGCGCGGCGAACCCCTCCAGGTCGGTGACGTCCGCCGGCAGCGCCTCAGCCTTGAGGCCCCGGGCGCGCAAGTCCGCCGCCGCCTCACCAATCTCTCCCGCCGAGCGGGCGCAGAGAGTCACCTCCGCACCCGAAGCGGCGCAAGCCTGCGCGATGGCGAGGCCGATGCCGCGCCCCGCGCCGGTCACCAGCACTCGCTTTCCGTCCAGCCGGAACGGCGGCGCGGCGGCGCTCATTCCGCCGCCTCGCCATAGGGCACGTTCTTGTGGCCGTAGCGGCGCACGCGCACATTGCACTGCTCGGCATGACCGACAAAGCCTTCCAGCAGGCACAGCCGCGAACCATAGGCGCCGATCGTCGCCGCCGCCTCGTCGGTGGTGATCTTCTGGTAGCTGTGGGTCTTCAGGAACTTGCCGACCCAGAGACCGCCCGTGTAGCGCCCGGCCTTGTGGGTCGGCAGCGTGTGGTTGGTGCCGATCACCTTGTCACCGTTGGCGACATTGGTGCGCGGGCCGAGGAACAGCGCGCCATAGGAGCGCATGTTGGCGAGATACCAGTCGTCGCGGTCGGTCATGACCTGTACATGCTCCGAGGCGATGTCGTTGGCCACCTGCAGCATCTCCTCGTGCGTGTCGCACAGGATCACCTCGCCATAATCGGCCCACGACCTGGTCGCGGTGTCGGCGGTCGGCAGCAACGCCAGCAGGCGGTCGATCTCGGCGAGCGTATCCTCGGCAAGCCGGCGGCTGTTGGTGACGAGAACCGCCGGCGAATTATAGCCGTGCTCTGCCTGCCCCAGCAGGTCGGTCGCGCAGATCTCGCCATCCACCGTGTCGTCGGCGATCACCATGGTCTCGGTCGGGCCGGCGAACAGGTCGATGCCGACGCGGCCATAGAGCTGGCGTTTGGCCTCGGCGACGAAGGCATTGCCGGGCCCGACCAGCATGTCGACGGGCGCGATGGTCTGCGTGCCGATCGCCAGCGCGCCGATCGCCTGGATGCCGCCCAGCACATAGATCTCGTGCGCGCCGCCCAGATGCATGGCGGCAATCACCGCCGGGTTCGGCTCGCCCTTGAAGGGCGGGGTAGCAGCGGCAATGCGCGGCACGCCGGCCACCGCGGCGGTCAGCACCGACATGTGCGCCGAGGCGACCATCGGGAACTTGCCGCCGGGCACGTAGCAGCCGACCGACTGCACCGGAATGTTCTTGTGCCCGAGAATGACGCCGGGCAGCGTCTCGATCTCGATATCGGTCATCGAGTTGCGCTGCGCCTGCGCGAAATTGCGCACCTGCGTCTGCGCGAAGCGGATGTC
>JAEZMP010000200.1 GCA_023442215.1 Pseudomonadota bacterium | reverse complement strand
GGTGAAGGCCTGCTGCGCGGAGGTGAACAGGCGGCGGGCCTCCGCGTCCGTTTCCGCGGCGAACACGTTGATGCCCACCATGGCGTGCGGCTTCTGCAGCGCCTTCGACGGCTCGAACCGCTCGCGGTAGTCGGAAAGCGCGTAGTCCAGCGCCTCGGGCGCGAAATGGGAGGCGAACGCATAGGGCAGGCCGAGCATCGCCGCCAGGCGCGCGCCGAACAGGCTGGAGCCGAGGATCCAGAGCGGCACGTTGCTGTCCGCGCCCGGCACGGCGCGGATCACCTGGTCCGGCTCCACGGGGCCGAGCAGCGCCTGCAGTTCCAGCACGTCCTGGGGAAAGGTGTCGGAGGCGGAAGGGTCGCGCCTCAGGGCGCGCAGCGTGCGCATGTCGGTGCCCGGCGCGCGGCCGAGCCCGAGGTCGATGCGGCCCGGGAACAGCGCGTCCAGCGTGCCGAACTGCTCGGCGATCACCATCGGCGAGTGGTTCGGCAGCATGATGCCGCCGGCGCCGACACGGATCGTCGTCGTGGCCGCCGCGACGTGGCCGATGCACACCGCAGTGGCGGCGCTGGCGATGCCGACCATGTTGTGATGCTCGGCGAGCCAGAAGCGGCGATAGCCCAGCCGTTCGACATGGCGAGCGAGATCGGCCGCATTGCGCAGCGCATCCGTCGCGGTGGCGCCTTCGACGATGTGGGCAAGATCGAGCACGGAAAGGACGGGCGGGGAGGCGGCCATGCGGCACTCCTTCTGGAAGCGGGCCGCGACAATCCGATCGGCGGGGGCAAGCGCCGCCATCGGCCCGTCGTCCTCAGATCAGGTCGCCGAAGCCGATCTGCAAGGTTCCGCCGCCCTATTTCCCGCCGGCATCCCCGTCACCCGCCGTTCCCGTGACCATGGCGGTGGTGCAGATCCGGGAAATGCGGGTGCTCGTGGTCCATCGGCTCATGGCGATGGACGTGGCTGTGCGGCTCGCCCGCCGGATCGTCGGGGCCGTGGGCGTGGCGGTGGTGGTCGTCGTGGACGTGGGCGTGCTCGTGCACGGTCTCGTGGTGATGGTGCGGGTGGGAGTGGCGTTCCGTCAGGTGGAGCCACACGCCCACACCCATCAGCACCGCGGAGGCGGCGAATGGCCAGCTCAGGCTCTCCGACAGCAGCGGGATCGCGAGGGCGGCGCCGATGAACGGCGCGGTTGCGAAATAGGCCCCCGCGCGCGCAGTCCCGAGATGACGCAGCGCGACCACGAACAGCGACAGGCTGACGCCGTAGCCGAGAAAGCCGACCAGGCCGGCCGCCGCGACCGTCTCCGGTCCGGGCAGGGCGGCGCCGCCGGCAAGCCCGAGAGCGAGATTGACGCCTCCAGCGGCAAGCCCCTTCACCGCGGCGATCGTCATCGGGTCGGCGGCGGAGATCCGCCGGGTCAGGTTGTTGTCGATGCCCCACGCGAGACAGGCACCGGCGATGGCGAGAGCGCCGAGACCGGCCGGACCGCCGCTCTGGCCATCCGGCCAGGACAGCAGCACCGCGCCGCCCAGGATCGCCGCCGCGCCGAGAAGCAGGCGCCGGTCGACGCTTTCGCCGAAGGCCAGCCAGGCGATCGCGAGCGTCGCCAGGCTTTCGAGATTGAGCATCAGGGCCGCGGTGGAGCCCGGCATCGTCCGAAGGCCGATCATCAGCAGCAGCGGGCCGATCACCCCGCCGAAGGCGATCACGAGGGCGAGCCAGGGCAGGTCCGCCGCCTTCAGTCCGGCCTCCGGGGTTGGGCCGCGGCGCACGAGCGCCCGTATCGCGATCACCACCGCGAGCCCGGCGCCCGAGCCGAGATAGAGCAGGCCCGCCGCCATGAACGGATCGAGCCCGTCGCCGATCAGGATCTTGGCGAACGGCGTGCTCGCCCCGAACAAGGCGGCGGAGGCGAGCGCCGCCGGAATGCCGGCGCCGGCTGCCGCCGTTGAGAACCGTCCGGCCATGTCGCCCCTCGAAGCTCCGCGCGCGGCTCGGCCGCCGCCCGGCCTCAGCTTTCCGGCGTCGCGGCCGCGATGGCAAGGAAATCCCGGGCGAGCAGGCTCGCGCCGCCGATCAGGGCGCCGTCGACGTTCGGAACGGCCAGCAGTTCCGCCGCATTGCCGGGCTTCACCGAGCCGCCATAGAGCACCCGCACGCCGAGTCCCTCCGTGCCGAAGGCACCGATGAGAAGCCCGCGGATTTCGGCATGAACCTCCGCCACGTCGTCGACCGTCGGTGTCAGGCCGGTACCGATCGCCCAGACCGGCTCGTAGGCGATCACGACCGTGCCGGGGGAGGCGCCGGCGGGCAGCGATTCCTTGACCTGGCTCGCGACGACGTGAAGCGTCAGGTTCGCCTCCCGTTCCGCGCGCGTTTCGCCCACGCAGACGATGGCCGTCAGCCCCGCGTGCAGCGCCGCCTCGGCCTTGGCCCGCACCAGTTCATTGGTCTCGCCGTGGTCGGCGCGCCGCTCCGAATGGCCCACGATCACCGCGGTCGCGCCGGCATCCTTCAGCATCTCGGCGGAAATGTCGCCGGTGTGGGCGCCGGATTCCTTCGGATGGCAGTCCTGCCCGCCGATCGCGACGACGCTGCCGCGCGCGATGGTCGCGAAGCCCGCGAGCAGCGTCGCGGGCGGGCAGATCAAGAGGTCGGCCCGGTCTCCGGCCGCCGCCGGCCCGCCGGCGATGATGGCATCGAGTTCGTGACGGGATGCCGAAAGGCCGTTCATCTTCCAGTTTCCGGCGATCAGCGGCTTCGGCTTCGTCAGCGAGTGGGTCATCGGGCGCTCCTGCGGGCCTGGCGTCCGGCCCGGCGTGTTTCGATCGTCCGCCGTCTGGTGCGGCGTGGTGCCTTTGGGGCGCCGCGTCGGCGGACGAGAGGGTCGTCGTCCGGGCCGGCACGGGCGCCGTGAAGGCGGCAGGCGAGCGGTAGCAAAATCATGGGCTCGCTCCAAGCGGCGGCAGCGTTGCCGGACGTCGAATCTCGGCGATCCGATGCCTCGCGCTTCCGTCTGCGGACGCCGGCGGCCCCGGCGCGGCCGGCGCAGCCAGACCGAAACGCCGCGTTCTCGGGCGGAAGGCTTGCGGCCCACGGGGGATCGGGCTAGAGCCTTTGCCCGCTGAAGCCGTTCCGGAAGAACCTTTCATGACCGACCATCAGGCGCCGATCGGCGTGGATGTCACTCCCGGCGAGACGGGCGGCGCCCTCCGCGGGGCGCTTTATTCCGGCTCGTTCGATCCGGTCACGGAAGGTCACGTCGACGTCATCACCCGGACGCTGGCGCTCGCGGACAAGGTCGTCGTCGCCATCGGCATCCATCCCGGCAAGACCCCGCTGTTTTCCTTCGAGGAGCGCGTGGCGATGCTCGGCGAAGTCGCCGCCGAGCGCTTCGGCGAGGCCGCCGCGCGGCGCATCGGTGTCATCGCGTTCGACGGGCTCGTGGTGGAGGCCGCCCGCGCCGTCGGCGCCACGGTCATCGTCCGCGGCCTTCGCGACGGCTCCGATCTCGACTATGAAATGCAGATGGCGGGCATGAACGCGGTGATGGCGCCGGGCGTCCAGACGGTGTTCGTGCCGGCCTCGCCTTCGGTGCGCCATATCACCGCCACCCTGGTCCGGCAGATCGCGGCACTCGGCGGCAATGTCGCACCGTTCGTGCCGGCCCCCGTCCTGCGCCGCCTCGATGCGAAGCACCGCCGCTGACGACACCGTTTCACAGATGCAGCGGAACGGCCGAAGCGCCGCCGCCGGCATCCTTACCGGAGCCCTTCCGATGCGTTCATTCCTCAGCCGCAGCCGCACCATGCTCATCGGCAAGGCCGTCGCCGCCTTCGTTCTCGGCGCGGGCGTTCTCGCCGCGCAGGCCGCCTCGGCCGCCGATGTCCTCGTGCTTCAGCTCAAGGGCGGCGAAGTCAAGATCCAGCTCGACAAGAAGGACGCGCCGAAGGCCGCCGAGCGGCTGGAGACCCTGGCCTCCCAGGGCTTCTACAACGGCGTGGTGTTCCACCGCGTGATCGACGGTTTCATGGCCCAGACCGGCGATCCGACCGGAACCGGCATGGGCGGCTCGAACCTGCCCGATCTGCCGGCGGAGTTCTCCAAGGTGCCCTTCAAGCGCGGCACCGTCGGCATGGCCCGTGCCCAGGACCCGAACTCGGCCAATTCCCAGTTCTTCATCATGTTCGCGCCGGGTGATTTCCTGAACGGTCAGTACACCGTGGTCGGCCAGGTGATCTCGGGTATGGATGCAGTCGACGCGATCAAGAAGGGCAATGCGAACGACAACGGCATGGTCACCAACCCCGACAAGATCATCAAGGCCTGGGTCGAGTGAACGCGGATCGCTCAAGCGCAGGCAGCGCTTGAACATCTGGCCCCTTAAGATTGAAAACAAAGAAGGAATTCCATCATGGCCGAGATCAAGGATCCGGAAAACACCCTCGTCGTCGACACCACCAAGGGCCGCGTCGTCATCGCGCTTCGCCCCGATCTGGCGCCGAAGCACGTCGAGCGGCTGAAGACGCTCGCCCGCGAGGGCTTCTATGACGGGATCGTGTTCCACCGCGTCATCGAAGGCTTCATGGCGCAGACCGGCTGCCCGCAGGGCACCGGCATGGGCGGCTCCAGCTATCCCAACCTGCCCGCCGAATTCACCAAGACGCCGTTCAACCGCGGCGTGGTCGGCATGGCCCGCTCCCAGAACCCGAACTCGGGCAACTCCCAGTTCTTCATCATGTTCGAGCCCGGCCACTTCCTGAACGGTCAGTACACCGTGTTCGGCGAGGTGATCGAGGGCATGGAGAACGTGGACAAGATCAAGCGCGGCGAGCCGGTGGTGAACCCCGACAAGATCAACTCCATGAAGGTCGCGGCCGACATCGCCGCCTGACCCGAAGCAGCCGGCCACTTGCGAACGGCCGCAATGGCCGACCGCTCGCGGCCGGCCACGCATCCGGTCCAGTCCCTTGCCGCCGCCGGGAGCGATCCCGGCGGCGCCTCTCGCTTGGAAGCCATGCGAACCGACGATTTCGATTTCGACCTGCCCGAAAGCGCGATCGCCTTGCGTCCCGCGCGCCCGCGCGATGCGGCGCGCCTTCTCGTCGTGCGGCCGGGCGGCGAACCGGAACGCGAAGACCGCGGGATCCGCGACCTCGTCTCGCTGCTCCGCCCGGGCGATCTCCTCGTCTTCAACGACACCTGCGTCATCCCCGCCCGGCTCGACGGCGTACGACGCCGGGACGACGGCGCCGAGGCGCGGATCGAGGCGACGCTGATCGAGCGACTAGATCCCTCGCACTGGGTGGCGCTCGCCCGCCCAGGCAAGCGGCTCAAGGTCGGGGATGTGATCGGCTTCGGCGGGAATGGCGGTGAAGGCGTCGAACCGTTCGCCGCGACCGTCACCGAGAAGAACGAGGGCGGCGTGATCGTGCTCGCCTTCGACCGTGGCGGGCCGGATCTCGACCGCGCCATCGCGCTCGCGGGCCGCATCCCGCTGCCGCCCTATATCGGCAACAAGCGTGCCGACGACGCCGCCGATCGGGAAGACTATCAGACCGTTTTCGCCCGCGAGCCCGGCGCCGTTGCCGCTCCGACCGCGAGCCTGCACCTCACCGAAGATCTGATAGAACGCCTGCAAAATTCTGGCGTTGAACACGTTTTTCTGACGCTTCATGTCGGCGCCGGCACCTTTCTGCCCGTCAAGGCCGAGACCACCGAAGGTCATCGGATGCATTCCGAGCGCGGCGTCATCACGCCCGGCGCGGCGGCGCGCATCAACGCGGCGCGTGCGGCCGGCGGGCGGATCGTCGCCGTCGGCACCACCGCGCTGCGCCTGCTGGAGAGCGCGGCCGACGAGAGTGGCCTCCTGCATCCGTTCGACGGCGCGACCGATATCTTCATCACCCCCGGCTATCGCTTCCGCGCCGCCGACGTGCTGATGACCAATTTCCACCTGCCGCGCTCGACGCTGTTCATGCTCGTCTGTGCCTTTGCCGGCACCGACGCCATGCGCCGGGCCTATGCCCATGCGATCGCGAGCGGCTACAGATTTTATTCCTATGGCGACGGCTCGCTCCTGTTCCGGGACGCGGGCGCCGGCGCCTCACGGGAGCCGACATGACGCCCTTCCGCTACGAACCGCTCGGCCGGGACGGTGCCGCCCGGCGTGGCCGCCTGCACACTGCCCACGGCACGGTGGAGACGCCCGCCTTCATGCCGGTCGGGACCCAGGCGACCGTCAAGGCGATGTTCCCGGAGGACGTGGCCGCCACGGGTGCCGAGGTCGTTCTCGGCAATACGTACCACCTGATGCTCCGCCCCACGGCGGAACGGGTGGCTGGCCTCGGCGGCCTTCACACCTTCATGCGCTGGAACCGCACTATCCTCACCGATTCCGGCGGCTTCCAGATCATGTCGCTGTCGGGGCTCAGGAAGCTCGAGGAGCACGGCGTCGCGTTCCAGAGCCATATCGACGGCTCGCGCCACCTCCTCACCCCCGAGCGCTCCGTCGAGATTCAGGGGCTACTCGGCTCCGACATCCAGATGCAGCTCGACGAGTGCGTCCGCCTGCCGGCGGAACGCAAGGAGGTCGAGCGCGGCATGCGGCTATCGCTGCGCTGGGCGGAGCGGTCCCGTGCCGCGTTCGAGGCAATGGACGGTCCCGCCAAGGGGCAGGCGCTGTTCGGCATCGTGCAGGGCGGCGACGATGCCGGCCTGCGAGTGGAATCCGCCGCGGCGCTGTCGGCGATGCCGTTCGAGGGCTATTCCATCGGCGGGCTTGCGGTGGGCGAACCCCAGGACGTGATGCTCGCCATGCTCGACGAGACGCTGCCGGTGCTGCCGGCGGAAAAGCCGCGCTATCTGATGGGCGTCGGCACGCCCCACGACATCATCGA
>JAEZMP010000145.1 GCA_023442215.1 Pseudomonadota bacterium | reverse complement strand
TGATCTGCACGTGGTCGATGTGGGCGGAATTCCACAAAGGCTCGAACAGCGCGTTGGCGAAGCGCAGCGCCATCAGGTTCTGCACCGTCTCCTTGCCGAGATAATGATCGATGCGATAGACGCGATCCTCCGGGAAGACGGCGCCGATATCGGCGTTGACGCGCCTGGCCGAGTCGAGGTCCTTGCCGATCGGCTTCTCGATCACAACGCGGCCGTTGCCTGCCGCCAGACCGCACTTGCCGAGATTGGTGCAGATCGGGCCGAAGAAGTCGGGCGAGGTGGCGAGATAGAACACGCGGATGCGCTCGGGATCGAGCCCGACATGGGCGACGAGATCCGACCAGCCCCGCTCCGCCGCGGCATCCACGGCGACATAGGACAGACGCGCCAGGAAGCGGTTGAGGGCCTCCTCCTCGATATCGCCCGGATCGACGTGGGCGAGCACGGATTTGCGGGCGTCGGCGACGAAATCCTCGTTCGACAGTGGGCGGCGCGAGGTGCCGATCACGCGCGCGTCCGCGGGGATCTGCCCGGCCTGGTCGCGGTGATAGAGCGCCGGAATCAGCTTGCGCTGGGAGAGGTCTCCGGTGGCACCGAACACGATGATGTCGAAAGGATCGACCTCAACGATACGCGAAACCATGCAGCGGCTCCTTGATAGGGGGCGGGAACCCGGTGAAGCGCCCATGCGGCGCACAGCGGGACTTGGAAGGCGTGTCGCCCGAACCGGACCTGTGGCGGCGACGATCCCGGCTCGATCGAAGCGGTCATGGCGAGGACAGCGGTACTGGTTCGCTGCCCTGCCGTCGTCCTTGCCACCGGCAGGGACCCCGGCGCAAGCCGTTTCAAGTATCGGGGAGTTTCGGGGCCAAAGGGTTTCGGGCACGAGGGAAGGTCAGGCGCCCGCGCCGGGGAGGCGGCTCGGTCATCCGGTACGAAAGCTTAGGACAACATCCGCAAGTCGTCGATGACGATTTCCACCCGTCGCCGATCCCCTCGGGCAGCGGCGACAGACGAACCGCCGGCGCCGGACGCAATCCGACGCCACATCCTGCGGGGTGGCGTTCGGCCTGAATTCCGGTCATTGATGGCGGCGCGTTGCCGGCAAGGTGTAAAAGGTTTCGCGCCGTCCGGTAGGCCTCGTTTACTTTGGAGACGTTTCGTGAAGGCATTGATAGCCATCGGCACCGCCGCCTTCGTCGCGCTGGTGGGGGCGCCGGCAACTCCTCTGCGGGCCGCCGAACTGCCGGCCGATACCGCCGATCCGATCCCGGAGGCGGAAGAGGGCGATTTCAACCTCGTCACGGTGGCGGCGCCGCTCGCAAACCCGTGGTCCGTCGCCTTCCTGCCGGACGGCCGTCCCATCGTCACCGAGCGGCCAGGCCGGCTCAACATCGTCGACGGCGTCGGCGGCAAGCTGATCCCGGTCTCGGGCGTTCCGGAGGTGTTCGCAGCGGGACATGGCGGCCTGCTCGACGTCCATCTCGATCCCCAGTTCGAGAAGAACAAGACGCTCTATCTCTCCTATACCTGGGGGCACCGCGCCGCTTCGACGCTGCGCGTGGCGCGCGCCAAGCTCGACGGCGACAAGCTCACCAACGTCGAGGTGATCTACGAGTCTTGGCCGCCGTTGCCCGGAATCGAGAATTTCGGCGGGCGGATCACGATCGACAAGGACAACTATCTCTTCCTCAGCGTCGGCGACCGTTTCGACCTGTCGAAGCCGCAGGACCTCGGCTCGTCCTGGGGCAAGATCGTCCGCATCAAGACCGATGGCGCGATTCCCACCGACAATCCGTTCGTCGGCGTGCCCGGTGCCCGCAAGGAGATCTGGGCCTACGGCGTGCGCAACCCGCAGGGCCTGACCTTCGATCCCGACACCGGAAAGCTGTGGGAAATCGAGCACGGCCCGCAGGGTGGCGATGAACTCAACATCATCGAGCCCGGCCGGAACTATGGCTGGCCGGTCATCACCTACGGCATCGGCTACGACAACAAGCCGATCGGCATCGGCACGCAGGCCAAGGGCATGGAGCAGCCGGTCTATTACTGGAAGCCCTCCATCGCGACCTCCGGGCTTGCGATCTACAAGACCGGGCCGTTCCCGCAGTGGAAGGACACCATCTGGGTCGGCGGCCTGGCGAGCGAGATCCTCGACCAGCTGAAGATGAACGGCGAACGCGTCGCGCAGGAGCACCGCTTCCTGGAGGGCGAGATCGGCCGCATCCGCGACGTGCGCGTCGGACCGGAGGGCTTCCTCTACCTCACCACGGATTTGGAGGACGGTGGCCTCTATCGCATCGAGCCGAAGGCGAAGGCGGGCGAGCAGGAGTCCGAGAACGCCACACCGGCGACGGATGCCGAAGCGCCCGCCAAATAGCGGCCGACAGTGTTCACGGCTGGCGGCGGCTTCACTCCGCCCGCCAGCGCACCACCACCAGCACCGCGTAGGCGGCGCAGAATCCCGCGGCCACGAAGAACATCGCCGGCGGGCCGGCAACGTCGATGGCGCGGCCCATCGAAGCCGGCCCGACCAGCATCCCGGTCGCGTACATCATGATGAAGCCGGCGTTCGCCGTGCCGAGATCGGCGCCGGAGAAACGCACCGCAAGCGCGGCGAGCCCGACGGTGTAGAGTCCCGAAATCAGCAGTCCGAACACGAACATCGCGGCGGCCATCACCGCCAGTGTCGGCGGCAGCGCGGGAACGGTGAGCGACCAAAGCGCCGATGACAGCGCGATGCCGAGGAGGAGCTTCTTCTTCTCGATGCGGTCGGCGAGCAGGCCGATCGGAACCTGCGACAGTCCGAACCCAACCCCGAGCGCGGAGATCACGATCGCCATCGCGGTGACGTCGAGGCCCGAGCGCGTGCCGAACACCGGCAGCAGCGCGATGGTGCCGGCATCGACGGCACCGAACGCCAGGGCGGCGAGGGTCATCGCCGGGGCGAGGGCGAGGATGCGCAGGATCGAGCCGCGGCTCTCCGGTTCGATCACCGGCTGATGATGCCGCGCGATCGCGATCGGAACAATCGTGACGATCATCACCGCCGCCCCGAGCCAGAACGGCGCCATGCCCTCTGACCCGACGACCGCCAGGATGGCAGGTCCGACGGCGAAACCGGCGGAGAGCGCCGTTCCATACAGTCCGAGCGCGAGACCGCGCCGTTCCGGGGGCGCGGCGCTGCTGATCCAGAACTCCGACAGGCAGAAGATGATGGTCAGCGAGCCGTGGAAGCTGATTCGCAGCAGGAACCAGACCGCGAGGCTTTGAACGGGAAAGAACAATAGCAGGCTGCACGCTGCGAGGACGATCCCCGCCGCCATCGTGCGGAAGGTGCCGAATCGCCGCGCGAGCGGCACGGCGAACGGCGTCGCGCAGATCGCCGCGACACCCGCCATCGCGGAGTTCAGGCCGATCAGGCTCGCCGAAACGCCGCGCCGTTCCAGCACGATGGCAAGCAGCGGCACGACGAGCGAGAGGCCGATGCCGAACACGAACGAGGCGCTGACGGGCGCGAGCAGGGCGATGGTGAGAAAGCCCGGCGGACGCTGCACGCGCCGGGAGAGATCGGGCGAAACCATGGTTCTTCTTATCCTCCGCGCGGCCGTGGGGCAGCCGGAGTCCTTTTGCTTGATCCACGCGACGCGGCGCCGGCGATGCGTCCCCAGGGAACGCGCGGCGGACTGCATCATGCGCCTGCGAACGACGTGGACTGCTCTATAGCCCGCCTTGATGACAGAGCGATAGAGGCGGGGCGAACGTGGCGTAGCGCTCGCGGCGGGAGTGGCCGATCCCGCGCGTCCGGGTTATGAAACGGAGAGTAGCCGGCTGAGTTGAACATCATCTGGCCGGCATTCCCGGGAAGGCTGAAGCCAGAGGCCGACGCAGCCGTCCGCAATCCGAGGCCGCCGACATGACGAACGCGAGCGCAGGCACCGCCGGCGACACAGTCGAGAGCGAGACGGCTGACGGCGGCGCGGGCCCGGTTCAGGCCGCTGCCGGCGCGGCTACGGTGGGACGACCGGCCGCGCGCGACGAACTCATCTACGAAAAGATCCTGGCCAACATGCGCGACGGGGTCGTCTCCATCGACCTGTCCGGGCGAATTCTGACCTTCAACGAGGCGGCGGGCCGAATGCTGGGTCTCGTACCAGCGGAGACGGTCGGACAGTTCTTCGCCGAGGTCTTTCTTCTGGAAGAGCGCTTCGAGGCGTTCAACGAGGTCGTGCTCAAGGCGATCTACGAGGACGAGGCGACCCATTCCCACGACCTGACGATCAGCAACGACGACCGCCGGGTCGATCTTCATGTCAGCTCGACCTTCCTGCTCGAGAATGTCGGCGGCGCCGTGGAGCGTCACGGCGTCATCGTCGTGATGAGCGACATCACCGAGGAGCGCAAACGCCGCAAGCTCAAGCGGCTGTTCGGTGAGTATCTGGATCCGCGGATCGTCGAGCAGATCGTCGCGCGCGGTGGCGGCGGCGACGAACGCGGCCGGCGCGGCACCATGACGGTGACTTTCACCGACCTGCGCGATTTCACCGGCTGGAGCGAGCGGCTGGAACCGGACGTGCTGGTGGCGATGCTCAACCGCTATTTCAGCGCGATGACGCGCTCCATCGGCAGCAAGGGCGGCATCACCGACAAGTTCATCGGCGACGCCGTGATGGCGTGCTGGGGCGCGCCCTTCACCGATCCCGACACGCCGGCGCGCGACGCCTGCGAGACGGCGCTGGACCAGCTCGCCCGCCTGCCGGATCTGCGGGCGGCGGTCGCGGCCGACGGCGTGCCGGGTGCGGAGAAAATCGCGATCTCCGTCGGCATCGGTACGGGAGAGGTCATCTCCGGCGACGTCGGAACCGACCAGAGCCGGAATTTCACCGTGATCGGCAATGCCGTGAACGTGGCGGCCCGGCTCCAGGACATCGTCAAGCTCTATGGCCATCCGATCCTCGTCTCCAGTGAGACGCGAAGCCGCGCCGGCGACGGCCTTCTGTTTCGCGAGGTGGACCGCATCGTGCTGCGCGGGCGCAGCAGGCCGGAACCCGTCCACGCGCTGATCGGCTTCTCGGCGACGGCTTCCGATGGGGACAAGCGCGCGGCCGACTTCTACGAGACCGCTCTCGGGCTCTACCGGGGTCGGGATTTTGCGGGGGCCGTCGCCGCCTGCTCGTCGGTGCTCGCCCTCAATCCCGCCGATCAGGCGGCGGGATTGCTGATGCGGCGTTCGCGCATATACGAGGCCTCGCCACCGCCCGAGGACTGGAACGGCGTCTGGGACGGGCCGAGATAGCGCAGGGCAACGCAGGTGATGTCATCCGCCTGGGTGGCGCCGCGTTCGAACTCGCGCACCGCGCGGAAAACGTCGTCCGTGATCGCGGTCGTTCCCTGTCCGTCGCCGATGTCCTGCACCAGGTCGGCGAGGCGCCGGTCGCCGAAGGCGACCTCGTCGATATCGAACGCCTCCGTGACGCCGTCGGTATAGAGCAGCAGAAGATCGCCCTCGCCGAGCGTGAGGCTGGCGTCCGCGTAGTGCTGCCCGCCCATGACCGCGACCGCCATGCCGCCGGTGCGCGGCACAACCTTCACGGGCTGGCCCGGCGACTTCACGAGCGGAGGATTGTGGCCGGCATTGACGTAGTCGAGCCGCCCGGTCTGAAGGTCCAGCACGCCGAAGAAGAGCGTGACGAACATCATCTGGTCGTTCTCGGTGGCGATGACGTCGTTCAGAAGTTCCACACAGTCCGACGGCCGCTCGGAAAACAGCGTGGTGGCCTTCAGCAAGGTGCGCGTGATGGCCATGAACATGGCCGCCGGCACGCCCTTGCCGGAAACGTCCGCCACCACGACGCCGAGCTTGCCGTGGCCGAACAGGAAGAAGTCGTAGAAGTCGCCGCCGATTTCCTTCGCCGGCGTCATGCGGCCATGGATGTCGACGTTCTCGCACGCCGGCAGTTCCTTCGGCAGGATGGAAAGCTGGAGTTCGCGCGCGATCTCCAGTTCCTGCTGCAGGCCGGCGAGCTTGGCCCGTGTCGCGATCGATTCCCTCAGCTCCGCGACCAGTTCGCGGAGGCGGTTGTGCTGGTCGACGATGCGCGCCGACATGCGTTGCAGCAGCGCGGCGAGAAGGCCGAGCTGGCCCGTCTCGGGATCGCTCTGGAGTTCGTTGCCTCTGCTGCCGTCGACGATGGCCGTCAGGTCCTCCATGACCGCCGTTCGGCCGTCGTGTTCGAGGGTGCGGGCGAGGGCCTCGAGCTGGCGCTTGATCAGCCGTTCCTGACGGCGACGCTGCCGCTCGGTCTCCATGTTGGTCTGCGCCAGATCGATCGCGTTCCGGCGGAACACGGACACGGTGTCGGCGATGGCGCGGATCTCGCCGTCGCCGGTCTCCTCGATCTCGACGCTGGTATTGCCCTGCGACAGCGCCTTCAGGACCGAGATCGCGCTTTCGAGGGGCTGGAAGCTGCGGCGGAGGTAGAAGAACAGCCAGCCGAGCGTGATCAGCAGGAACGCGCCGATGATCATCAGGCCGAGCTGCTCGGCGTCACGAACGTCGCCCAGTGTCTCGGTGGTGTCTCTCAGCGACACGAGCGTTCCGGTGTAGCCGCCGACGAGATCCGGCACCGGCACGCTCGTCACAAGCATCAGCCGCTCGTCGCTCGCGATATCGAGCGTCTTGACCTCGGCGTGCCGGCGCGGGACTTCAGGCTGCGCTGCCGCCCACAGGGTCGGGTCCGTGCCGGTGATCATCCGGCCGCGCAGCGTGACGAGGAAGGCCGGCGCCGCGTAGGCCTGCGAGAAGCGCTGAAGCAGCGGCGCCGCATCCCGGGCAACCGTCAGGATGGCGATCACCTTGCCGCGCACCGCCAGCGGCACCGCGGAGACGACGACGTAGCGGTTCGGATTGTCCTGAAGCAGGCCGCCCACGTCGGCTTTGCTACGGGCGACCTTCGCGGCGGCGATGACGTCGAGCAGCGGGCGCTGGTCGTTGCCGGCCGTGTTCGAGTAGAGGCGATTCCGGTCGAGGTCGACGACCTGAACCATGTCCTCCGCCGAAAGCTCGGCAGAGGCCGACGCGACGGCCTCGACGATCCGGCGGCGCAGATCCGCCGGATCGGCGCTGTCCAGCGGGCCGAGCGCTTTCACCAGCGTGTCCGCGGTGCGGTTGAGGTCTTCGACCTCCTGCTGGAGCAGCACCTGCCAGAGTGCCTGCTGGCCCGCGATCGCCACGGCGGCGAAGCGGTTGCTCTCGCTTTCGTCGCGCTGGGCGCTCGCAAGCAGCAGCACCGTCAGCACGATCAGGAACGCGATGGAAAGAAACAGCGTGAGCCGGGTGCGCAGCAGCATGCGTCAGCCCCTTCCGCCGGCGGCTTTGCGGAGGAGGCCGAAGGCGAACGACACGGCCGCGACAGCACTCAGGCCGGCGGCCGCATAAGCGGTTCCCGCGCCGGCGAGGGCGGCGGTGGCGATCGCGCCGGCCGCGAGGAGGGCCGCCGCGATCCAGCCGATGCCGCCGACCGGCACAAGCGCCCGTCCGCCGGCATTGACGAGGGCGCCGCCGAGCCCGATGCCGGCGAGGAAGGCCGCCAGCGGAAAACTCTCGGCCGGTAGCAGCGCCATGGCGAGGCCCGCCCCTGCGAGCGCCGCGGCGGTGGTTGCCAGCAGTTGGCGCCTTGCCGGCCGGAGCAGCGGCAGGATCGCCAGTCCGCACCCGAACAGCGCATAGGCGAACGCGAGCAGCGGATTGTCGTCCCGGGGAAGGCCCGCCGACATCGCCACCTCGATCCATGCGAGCGCCGCGCCCGCCGCAAGCGCAAGCCCGGCGGTCTTCGCGATATCGCCGGGGAGGACCTGGATCGTCCAGCGGTGCGTCGACCGGCCGCGAAGCGACAGCGCGGCAAGGAACAGCACGCCGAAGCATACGCTCATCGCGTCCATGGAACCGCGGCGCCCGAACGACAGCGAGGCGAAGTTCGCGATTGCCGGGCCGATCGCCTCGCCGGCAAGCAGGATCAGCACCGTGCGCCATGGCCGGCGGATGAAGCCTCCGTCGAATCCGATCAGGGTCCACACCGCGAGCCAGGTTCCGAACCCGAGGAAGAAGCGCAGCCAGAGAATTTCCTCCGCGCCCCGGCTTTCCGACCCCATCGCCATGACCACGGAGGCGATGGCGAGGCCGAAGGCGATCACCGCCGGCCGCCCCCGCACGACCAGGAGCGCGACCAGCAGCCCGAGCAGGCGGCCTGCTGCATCCGTCCCGAGCGAGGCCGCGACCTCGAGCGCCCGCGACGTGGCGTCGTCCATCCTGTCGGCGGCGAAGCCGGACAGGATCGGGCGCGTCGCCCCGGCGAGCGCGAGCACCGGCAGCGCCCACCATCCCGGCCAGAACGTGACGCTGCGGGGCCGCGAGATCGGCGTGAAGGCGGCGAGCGATCCGAGCGGGGCGATGGCCCGGCTGACACGGGCGGCGAGGCTGCCGTCGAAGTCGACCGCGCGGATCTCCTCGGCAAGCGTGGCCGCGGCGCGCGCCTCGCCGCGCAATTCGGTGAGCCGGGTGTAGGCGACCTCGATC
>JAEZMP010000132.1 GCA_023442215.1 Pseudomonadota bacterium | reverse complement strand
AAGCTCGGCTGCTCGTTCGTGGGCTCGGCCGAAACCGTTCGCACCGGGCTGGCGCGCTTCCTGGAGCGCACCCGTGCCGACGAACTGATGGTCGCCTCGGCGATCTTCGACCATCAGGCCCGATTGCGGTCCTACGAGATCCTTGCGGAGGTCGGCGCTTCCCTTGGCGTGCCGGCGGCCGTTCAACCCGATGCCTGCCCGGCCTGACCCGCCAGATCACCCGAACGCCCGAGGTGCCGATGACCACCGCGTCCGATGACCCGTCCTCCGCGGAGGCCCTGCCCGAAAGCAAGCTGACGGCAACCAAGCAGCGGTGGGCGCGGGAGGGCCGATTCCTCACAGGCCGCCACGCCCGGCCGGAGGCGGAGCGCCTGCCGCCCGGCCAGCACCTCGTGCGCGACTGGCCGGTGCTCGATCTCGGCATGACGCCGGAGATCGGGGCGGACCGTTGGCGCCTTGCGCTGCTCGGTGCCGTGGAGAACCCGGTGCAGTGGACGTTCGAGGCGTTCAAGGCAGAGCCTCAGGTTTCCACCCTGTCCGACATCCATTGCGTGACGAGCTGGTCGCGCTACGACAACCGCTTCGAGGGCGTCTCGACGCGCCATATCCTCGAGGTCGTCAGGCCGCGGGCCGACGTGCGCTTCGTCATCCTGACGAGCTATGACGGCTACACCACCAACCTGCCGGTCGAGGACTTCGCGGCGGACGATGCGCTCGTCGCCCACAGCTGGGAGGGGCGCCCGCTCACGACGGAGCATGGCGGTCCCGCCCGCCTGGTGGTGCCGCACCTCTATTTCTGGAAGAGCGCGAAGTGGCTGAAGCGGATCGAGTTCGCGACCGCCGATCGGCCGGGCTTCTGGGAACAGCGCGGCTATCACAACCACGGTGACCCGTGGCAGGAGCAACGCTACTCTTCCGATTGACCTTCCGTCGGTGAAAGGCCGTCGCCGCGCTCTTTCGATCTCGACTGTTCCGCAGCCGCCGTTACAACACGTTTCCCGGAGCGGCCCGCGACCGGCGGAATCATGCGGGCGTCACCCCCGGGGCAGATCGGGGATGAGTTCACCCGGAATTCAGGCACCCCGCGGCATGGTTCTCCCGCGCGGGCAATCCGGCCCGGGTGAGCGGAAGCGGCGGGAAGCGACGCATTGGCCCAACCGAACGAACAGTCGCAGGGCGAGCCGATGCCGGATGCCGGCCGCACGAGGCGCTGGACCTTCGGCCGGCTCTTGTTGCGTGGCAGCATGCCGGTGCTGCTGGTCTTAGGTGCGTTCGCGCTCGCCGTTCCATTCGACGACGCCGGCGAGCGGCTCAACGGCGACTTTCTTGCCGACGCCTCCGCCGAGACGCCGTCCCATGGCGTCGAATCGTTCTTCGCCCCGCTCGCGGCCCACGGCACCTGGGTCGCGCATCCTCGCTACGGCTTCGTCTGGATCCCCGCCCGCGTGCCGCAGGAGTGGCGGCCCTACACGCTGGGGCAATGGCTCTGGACGGACCGCTTCGGCTGGGTATGGGCGTCCGACGAGCCGTTCGGATGGGCGACCTATCATTACGGCCGCTGGGGCTACGAGACCGATTATGGCTGGTTCTGGGTGCCGGGCGACAGGTGGGCGCCGGCATGGGTCACGTGGCGCGAAGGTGACGACAGCATCGGCTGGGCACCGATCGCCCCTGACGGGCCGGGGCTGGCCTGGGGCTTCCCGGCGGTGCAGCGCCCCGCGGTGACGGAAGCCTGGGTGTTCGTGCCAAGCCTGCGCTTCGCGCAGCCGCGGCTCTATCTCTATGCCCTGCCGGTCCGCGAGACCTGGCGCTCGCTCGACAGGGCGCCACTGAAGTGGAGCTATTCCGACGCGGCGGACCTCGTCGACAGGCCGTTCGACCGCGACTGGCTTCGCCGCCACAACGGACAGCTCGACGTGCCCACAAGTACGGTCGACTTCGTCGACGAGCCCGCGGCCGCGAAACGGACGGGTTCCATGTTCCGGCTGTTCCGTCCCGACATTGCGCGTGGCGAGGAGCCGCTGCCGGTACCGCCGAAACTGGCTCCGGGCCCTTCGGGAGTAAAGCCGATCACGATCGGCGAGCGCGCCGTGCGCCAGCTCGCCCCGCCGCCTCCGAAGTCCAACCTCAAGGTGCCGAAGGGCGCGACAAAACCCGTACCGCCCCACGCGCGGGAAGCCCAGCCCGCCGAACCGTGACATGGAAGGACGGGCGAACGGGCTTCGTCTCCTCGATCCCATTCCCGCTGGTCGTTGGCTTTACAATTCATTCTCTCTTAGAGTTTTTTGAATGGGCGTCATCAGAATAATACTTGCTCTTTCAGTTGTCTTTGCACATTCAGGAAAATATATCTTTGTTGGTGGACAATATGCAGTTCAATTATTTTACATCATATCAGGATTTTTGATTTCATATATTATTGTCGAAAGAAAGAGATATCCAAAAATATCGCACTTCTATCTCAACAGATTTCTGCGATTATACCCGATATACTGGCTCATTGCGGCAGTTACCCTTGCTCTATATGCGTTCGCCTTGCTGTTTCCGAAATTTGCGCCGGCCCTCATGGTCTGCCCCGACTTCTTCAAGGTTTATCGAGAAGTGGGCTTTAACGGTTTGGTCTTGCTCGTCTTCTCGAATATCGCACTCTTCGGCCAGGACTGGGTGATGTTCACCGGCGTCCGGGCGGGCGTGTTCCAGTTCGTCACCGATTTCCGCACGTCGGAACTGCCGGTCTGGAACGGCCTTCTCGTTCCCCAAGCCTGGACCTTGGGCGTGGAACTGACGTTCTATCTCATCGCGCCGTTCCTGCTGCACCGGACCAGGCTCGTCATCGGCCTCACCGCGGCGTCGATCCTGTTGCGGATCCTGTTGATCCAGTTCGGCCCCGGCGGCAACGACCCCTGGAACTACCGGTTCTTTCCGACCGAACTCGCACTCTTTCTCGGCGGGGCGCTCTCGCACCAGTTCCTGAAACCGGCCTACGAACGCTGGCTCGGCAACCGCCATCGGGCGGTGACGAAGATCGCGACCGCACTCGTGGTGCTGATCTGCGTGTTGTTCTTCACCGTGCCGGTAACGACCGCGAACACGCTGATGCTGTTCGCGGCCTTTCTCCTCGGCCTGCCGTTCCTGTTCAGCTTTCAGGCGGGAAATGCGCTCGACCGGAAGATCGGAGACCTGTCCTATCCAGTCTACATCTCCCACATGATTGTCATCGCGCCGGCGCGCGCCGCGATCGACGCGCTGGCGCCAGACCTGACCGCGACGATGGTCTATCCCGTCACCGTGGCCATCGTCACTCTCGCGATCAGCTACGTCATCGAAAAATATCTCGGCGATCCGGTCGAGGCGATCCGCAGCCGGATTCGGCGCGCCTGACGGGCTTCCGTCGGGTCGCGCCGCTCACTCCACCGTGACGGATTTGGCGAGATTTCGCGGCTGGTCGACGTCGGTACCGTTGGCGACGGCCATGTAATAGGCAAGAAGCTGGATCGGCACGGTGTAGACGATCGGCATGATCGCTTCGGGCATCTCCGGCATCAGGATGACCTCGGCCGGCGTGATCCCGGCATGCTCCAGTCCCTTCTGATCGGTGATCAGCACGATCCGGCCGCCGCGGGCTGCGACCTCCTGCATGTTCGAGGCCGTCTTCTCGAACAGGCGGTCGAACGGGGCGATGACGACCACGGGCACGTCCTCGTCGATCAGCGCGATCGGGCCGTGCTTGAGCTCGCCGGCGGCATAGCCCTCGGCATGGATGTAGGAGAGT
>JAEZMP010000128.1 GCA_023442215.1 Pseudomonadota bacterium | reverse complement strand
CTACTACGATTCGCTGCTGGTCAAGGTGACGGCCTGGGCACCGAATGTCGAGGAAGCGGTTGCGCGCATGGACCGCGCGCTGCGCGAGTTCCGCATCCGTGGCGTGGCGACGAACCTCGCCTTCCTCGAGAACGTCATCACCCACCCGAAATTCCTCGACAGCTCCTACACCACGCGCTTCATCGACCAGACGCCGGAACTGTTCGCGCAGGTGCGCCGCCGCGACCGCGCCACCAAGATCCTCACCTACGTCGCGGACGTCACCGTCAACGGCCATCCCGAGGTCAAGGACCGGCCGAAGCCGCACGCCGATGCCCTGAAGCCCTCGGTGCCGGACTTCGGCAGCGGACCGATCCCGTACGGCACGCGCCAGCGTCTCGACCTCGACGGCCCGGCGGCGTTCGCGAAGTGGATGCGCAACGAGCGGCGCGTGCTCGTGACCGACACCACAATGCGCGACGCGCACCAGTCGCTGCTCGCCACCCGCATGCGCAGCCACGACATCGCGGCCGCCGCCGAGGCCTATGCCCGCGGGCTGCCGTCGCTCCTGTCGCTCGAATGCTGGGGCGGGGCCACTTTCGACGTCGCGATGCGCTTCCTCACGGAAGACCCGTGGGAGCGGCTGGCCGATATCCGCGCGAAAGCGCCGAATATCCTGCTGCAGATGTTGCTGCGCGGCTCCAACGGCGTCGGTTACGCCAACTATCCCGACAACGTGGTGCGCTTCTTCGTCCGGCAGGCCGCGGCCGGCGGCGTCGACCTGTTCCGCGTGTTCGACTGCCTGAACTGGGTGGAGAACATGCGCGTCTCCATCGACGCGGTGGTCGAGGCGAACAAACTGTGCGAGGGCGCGATCTGCTATACCGGCGATCTGCTCGATCCGCGGCGGGCCAAGTATTCGCTGAAATATTACGTCTCGCTCGCCAAGGAGCTCGAGGCCGCCGGCTGCCACATCATCGGCATCAAGGACATGGCGGGCCTCCTGAAGCCGGCCGGCGCGCGCGTTCTGGTGAAGGCGCTGCGCGAGGAAGTCGGCCTTCCCGTGCACTTCCACACCCACGATACCTCCGGCATCTCGGCGGCGACCGTGCTCGCGGCGGTCGATGCCGGCGTCGATGCGGTGGATGCGGCGATGGATGCGTTCTCGGGCCTGACCTCCCAGCCCTGCCTCGGTTCCATCGTCGAGGCGCTGAAGGGGACGGAGCGCGACACCGGGCTCGACCCGGAGGTCATCCGCAAGCTGTCGTTCTACTGGGAGGCGGTGCGCAACCAGTACCGTGCCTTCGAGGCGAACCTGCAGGCGCCGGCCTCCGAGGTGTTCCTGCACGAGATGCCGGGCGGCCAGTTCACCAATCTCAAGGAACAGGCCCGCTCGCTCGGCCTCGAAAGCCGCTGGCACGAGGTCGCGCGTGCCTATGCCGACGTCAACCAGATGTTCGGCGACATCGTGAAGGTCACGCCGTCCTCCAAGGTCGTGGGCGACATGGCGCTGATGATGGTCTCGTCCGATCTGACGCCGGCCGATGTGCTCGATCCCGGCCGCGACGTCGCGTTCCCGGAATCGGTCGTCGGCCTGTTCCGCGGCGATCTCGGCCAGCCGCCCGGCGGCTTCCCGGAGGCCCTGCAGAAGAAGGTGTTGAAGGGCGCCGAGCCGATCACGGTCCGGCCGGGCTCGCTTCTCGCCGATGCGGACCTGGAGGCGGAGAGGGCGCAGATCGCCGCGAAGGTCGGCGGCACCATCACCGACCGCGATCTCGCGTCCTACCTGATGTATCCGAAGGTCTTCACCGACTTCGCCAGGGCCTACGATACCTATGGCCCGGTCAGCACCCTGCCGACGCCGGTCTATTTCTACGGCCTGCAGCCGGGCGAGGAGATCCTGGTCGATCTCGAACCCGGCAAGACCATGGTGGTGCGCTGCCAGGCCATCGGCGAGCCGGACGAGGAAGGTCAGGTCCGCGTCTTTTTCGAGCTGAACGGCCAGCCGCGCATCGTGCGCGTTCCCGACCGCAATACCGGCGCGGGCGCGCGGGCGGCCCGCCGTAAGGCGGAGGAGGGCAACGCCGCCCATGTCGCCGCGCCGATGCCGGGCGTGGTGGCGACGCTCGCCGTCAAGCCGGGGCAGGCGGTCTCCGCCGGCGACGTGCTGCTGTCCATCGAGGCGATGAAGATGGAAACCGTCCTGCACGCCGAGCGCGACGGCAAGGTCGCGGAGGTACTGGTCTCGGCCGGCTCGCCGATCGACGCCAAGGACCTGCTCGTGGTGTTCGAGGGGTAGGGTCCAGACTCAATCTGCGTTGCAATTTTTGGACGGCTCTGGCGGTTGCATGAACTCGATCGTCGCGCCATCGGGGCCGACGGCATAGATCACCTTCGTTCCTGCTCGGGAGCCGCCAGAGATTACCTGCGGCTTTCCTTGTGGCCTCCATTCGTAGACTGCAATCCGTGCCAGAACCTTGTCTAAGTCGTCCACGATAAGAGCTAGATGAGCAAATCCCGGATCGAAGGGCCTGGACGCTCGGTATTGTAAGTCGACACCTCGATACTCCAGTAGTTCAATCATCTGCCCTGCCAGGGATACAATGGCCATGCGGACGGATGCTCCGTGAGCCCCGGTCACCTCTCCAAGGAATTCCCCACCCATATCGCCGACCCGAACCAGCTGCCCACCCAATCCTTCGACCCAGAAGCGAAGGGCTAAGTCGAGCGAGCCAACGGAGAAGCCGACATGGTCGGCGCGACGCACGATGAAATCCGAATTCTCAACCACGATTTTCTCCAAAGGTGTGATCAGCACCAGAAGGCGATGGCAGTGGCGAGAGCCACTGCGGACAGGAAGTTCGCGGCAAGCTTTTCGTATCGGGTGGCAACGCGGCGGAAGTCCTTGAGGCGGCAGAAGTCGTTTCCGATGAGATGGCGGCCGACGTCGCATTGCTTATCGAAGTGGATGGCCCGCTTTCGGTTGCGCCGGCCGGGGATGACCGGGATGGCACCAGCGTCGCGAGCCATGCGGCGTAGGCGGCCGATAACGTCGGTAAGCGCATGGACCTTGGTCGTCCAGCCGCCGCTCCCGGCTGGTTCTTCGGCAGGTGCGGGCCGCGCCGCGCGGCTCGGATACGTGATCTCGTCCCGGCGCGGATCCTCGGCGGGCGGCGCCCGGTTGCCGCCGGGTGGCGGTCAACGGTTGAGACGGCCAACGGTTGAGACGGCGAACGGGTGGGACGGCCAGCGGGTTGAGCGGCACGCGGAAGAAGGCGTGGCCGCCGCCAGCGCTATAGCGGCTGTTGAACGGCACTCCTGCTGTCGAAGTCCGCCCGCGCCTGAGTGATCTCGTCCGAATTGCTGCTGACCCAGTCGTGAAGCTCCTTCAGCGTCCGCAGCAGAGTCATGCCGAGCGGCGTCAGGGCATAGTCCACGCGCGGCGGCACCGTGGGGAAAACGCTGCGCGTCACAATCCCATCCCGTTCCAGCGCCCGCAGCGTCAACGTCAGCATCCGCTGCGAAATGCCGGTGACGGAACGTTTAAGTTCACTGAAGCGCTTCGGGCCGGAGCCAAGCATAACGACCGTCAATACGGTCCATTTATCTCCCACCCGCGTCAGAACATCACGGGCGATGGGGCAGCATCGGTCTTCTCTGAAGTCAATGGTTACTTCGGTGTGCCTCTGCAACATCAAAGTGCCTCCTTGCGGACCGTCTCGGTTCCCTCAATATCCCCTGCATCGTAATGGAACCAGGTTACCTGGTGAAACTAGGATGCGTTTCGATGACCATACTGCATATCGACAGCAGCATAAACGGCGTCAACAGCGTCAGCCGCTCCCTCAGCGCGGAGGTGGTGGCCCACCTCAAGGCCGTGAACCCTTCCGAAACGGTGCTGTTGCGTGATCTTGCGGCCCAGCCGCTGCCGCATCTCGAGCAACTCGGCGGCGGCGATCCGTCCGTGCTCGAAGAGTTCCTCTCGGCCACCACCGTGGTGATCGGCGCGCCGATGTACAATTTCGGCATCCCGTCCCAGCTCAAGGCCTGGCTCGATTACATCGCCGTGCCGGGGAAGACGTTCCGTTACGGTGCGAGTGGTCCCGAAGGTCTGTGCGGCGGCCTGAAGGTGATCGTCGTGTCCTCGCGCGGCGGCATCTTCACCGCCGGATCGCCGTATGCCCCCTTCGACCATCAGGAAGGCCACCTCTCCGCCTTCTTCCACTTCCTCGGCGTGACGGATCTGACCTTCGTGCGGGCTGAAGGACTGGCGCTGGGCGAAGAGATGCAGAAGCGCGCGCTGGAAGCGGCTCAGGCCCAGATCCAGACGCTGGCCGCTTGACGGCCGGGAGGCGGAAACATGGTGCTCCGGATCTCGCCGCCCATCGCTCTCCGGCGCAGGATTGATACGCCGCTGTTTTCGGTCAGCGGCATCGATCTGCTCGATGTCGCTGGAGAAAGCACCCCGGTGACGGTGCTGGATGCGTTCCAGGTGGCAGGTCGCCCGTTTCCGCCTCATCCCCATGCGGGCTTTTCGGCGGTGACATATGTTCTTCCCGGCTCCCCGGGTGGCCTGCGCAGCCGGGACTCCCTCGGGCATGACCTGCGGATCGGACCCGGCGGACTGGTCTGGACGGAAGCGGGACGAGGTGTTCTTCACCACGAACTGCCCGCCGATGCCGGTCTCGCCCTCCACGGACTCCAGTTCTTCGTCAATGCCAGCGCGCAGGCGAAGGCGAGCCCGCCGAACATCTTCTGGGTTCAGGGTGCCGATGTCCCGGTCCATCGCGGCGCGGGCGGGGAAACCGTTCGCATCGTGGTCGGCGAATTCGCCGGCATCCGCTCACCCTTGCAGCCGAGCGAACCCTTCGCCCTCCTTGACATCGATCTGCCCGGCGACCTCAGCCTGCCCTTGACCGAGGCACAGCTCGGCATCGTCTATGTCCGCTCCGGCACGGTCCGCGTGGCAGGGGCGACGGGCGTGCAGGCCGTGGCCGCCGGTTCGGTCGCCGTCGTTGCGGGCGGGCCGGGCGCGCTCTCGCTTGCGGCCTCCGCACCGGCCAACGTGCTGGTCTTCATTGGCCTCGAAATTCACGACCCCGTGGTCGCGAACGGGCCCTTCATCATGAACACCCGGGATCAGATCGAGGCCACCGCCGCACGGTATCGACGGGGCGAGATGGGGCATCTGTCGCCCGATGCCGAGTGAACCGCGACGCCGGTGTTCCCCTCCCAAACAACGAGACCGACATGACAAAGTGGATCGCAATTCTCGGGGCTGGCCCCGGACTTGGCACCGCGCTCGCCTGGAAATATGGCCGCGAAGGTTATGCCGTGGCGCTTGTCGCCCGGCGGCTTGCCCCGCTTGACCAGCTCGCCTCCGAATTGCGCGCTGGCGGCATCGCCGCCGAAAGCTTCCCGGCGGACCTGCGGCGGCCCGAAGAGGTCGCCAATGTCCTCGCCGAGATCCAGTCCCGTTCGGGATATGTGGATACGCTCTATTACGGGCCGAACGCGCCTGAAGTCTTCGTCCCCGCCTTCACGCTGAAGGTCCAGGACGTGAAAGACAAGGTGGAGCTGTTCCTCTATGGCCTCGTCGCCGCGGTGGAGGCCGTTCTGCCGCAGATGCGCGAGCGGAAGGCGGGCACCATCTTTTCCTGCCTCGGGGGCTCGGCCGGCATCGGCCTGCCCTTCATGAGCGGCCCCGGGCCCGCGCTCTCCGCCGCCCGGAATTACCTCTATTCCCTGCATGGCGAACTGGCCGCGGAAGGCATTCAGGTCGGCATGATGACCCTCTCCGCGATCATCCGGAACAGCGAGTGGGAGGCCGGCATCAAGTCGGGTGAAATCCCGATGACTCTCCCGCCCGGCTTCCAGATTCCGGACGTCGATCCCGCGGAGCTGGCGCAATCGATCTGGGACGCATCGAAACCCGGCTCGGCGCCGGAGCTAGTCTATCCGCCGAGGGCTTGAGGGCGGGGACCGTCTGCGGCAGGCCGCCGCCGCCACCGTCAGCCGCCGGAACGGCAGCGATCGTGCGGTGGTCGGCCGGCATTGCGAACCGGGGCAGGGCGAACCCTGCCCCCGTCGCGGGGGGCCGCCTGCCTCAGGCGGCGTTGGCGGCGCTGATGACCGCCTTCACCGAGGCGGCGGCGACGTCGTCGTCGATGCCGACGCCGAACACCACGCGGCCGTCCGGCAGCTTGCATTCGACATAGGCGGCGGCCTGGGAATCCGAGCCGCGCCGCAGGGCGTGCTCCTGGTAGTCGATGATCTCGATGCCGAGGCCGAACTGGTCGTTCAGCGCCGCGACGGTTCCCGACAGCAGGCCGTTGCCGCGTCCGGACGCGGTGACTTCCTCGGCGCCCTTGCGGATGCGCCCGACGAACACCCGCTCCGTTCCACCGCGCGGCGAGCGCGTGTCGTCGAAGCTGACGAGTTCGAACGTCTGTTGCCCGCCGAGGTGATAGGCCTCCTCGAACGCGGTCCAGATGTGGTCGGCCGTCAGTTCCTTCGAGGTCTCGTCGGCGAGCACCTGCACCCGGCGGCTGAAATCGACCTGCAGCCGGCGCGGCAGCTTCAGGCCCTTGTCCTGTTCCAGCACCCAGGCGACGCCGCCCTTGCCGGACTGGCTGTTGACGCGGATCACCGCCTCGTAGTTGCCGCCCACATCGGTCGGGTCGAGCGGCAGGTAGGGCATTTCCCAGAAGCCGTCGTTGCGCGTCTCGTGGGCCGCGAAGCCCTTCTTGATGGCGTCCTGGTGGGAGCCGGAGAACGCCGTGAACACGAGTTCGCCCGCATAGGGATGGCGCGGGTGGACCGGCAGGGCGTTGCAGTGCTCGACCGTGCGCACCACCGCGCCGAGATCGTCGAAGTTCAGTCCGGGATCGACGCCCTGGGTGTAGAGGTTCAGGGCCAGCGTCACGATGTCGACATTGCCGGTGCGCTCGCCGTTGCCGAACAGGCAGCCCTCGACGCGGTCGGCGCCCGCCAGCAGGCCGAGTTCCGTCGCCGCGACGGCGGTGCCACGGTCGTTGTGCGGGTGCAGGCTGATCGCGACCGCGTCGCGCCGCGAGATGTTGCGGCAGAACCATTCGATCTGGTCGGCGTGGACGTTCGGCATGGCGACCTCGACGGTCGCCGGCAGGTTCAGGATGACCGGCGCGTCAGCCGTCGGCTGCCAGACGTCGAGCACGCGCTCGCAGATCTCCAGCGCGAACTCCGGCTCGGTGAACGAGAACGTCTCCGGCGAATATTCGAACTGCCACGTCGTCTCGGGCCGGCGGCGGGCCTCCTCGAGCATGGTGCGGGCACCGGTGACGGCGAGTTCGATCACCTCCGCCTTTTCCATCCTGAACACCACCCGCCGGAACAGCGGCGCCGTGGCGTTGTAGAGGTGGACGATGGCCTTCTTCGCGCCTTCCAGGGATTCGAACGTCCGCGCGATCAGGTCGGCGCGCGACTGGGTCAGCACCTGCACGAACACGTCGTCCGGGATGAGGTTGCCCTCGATCAGGCTGCGGACGAAGTCGAACTCCGTCTGCGAGGCCGAGGGAAATCCGATCTCGAGCTCCTTGAAGCCGACATCGAGCTGCTTGCGGTAGAACCGCATCTTCTGCTCGAAATTCATCGGATTGGCGAGCGCCTGGTTGCCGTCGCGCAGGTCGGTCG
>JAEZMP010000178.1 GCA_023442215.1 Pseudomonadota bacterium | reverse complement strand
TTTATTCGAGGAATTGTATATTTATGCAAGATAAATAAATTTATCCTGAAATTTAATTCGTATTCATTTCGCTTTCCGATACAACGCATATCGCGTGGAATTTTGTTTCATTTAAGAAGTACGTTATTTCGTTTCATGAAATGAATATGGGTATCTCAAAAGAAGCCGGCGGAAAATCGGGAGCCGCTGCCGTTTTTCAGAGAATCGCGTCTTCTTTTCTGTCGGGTAATAAGCGGCGCGAATGCACCCGGATGCGGGAAGACTGCATTTATATGCGCATATTACGAATGTAAAATATCGAAAAATTTGTTTCCATAAAGAAGAATATGTGTTTTCCGGGCGATACGGAGATGTTTTTATCTATATTCCATCATCGATATGAAACGACCTGAACGCCTCCGGAGGTGCGAATTTTTTAGTTATATATAAATATAGCACTCCGCATTGTGATCTGGTTCAACTTGAAGAGCGGCCCGGCCACGGGTAAAAGCCTTCTTGCGCGTTCTGTTCCGGGCGTGCTGCCGGTCTGCGAAGAGGAGGCTGGGCGGTGCGTTCAGTGTGATTGGGGACACATGAAGCCAAGGCGTCCGGCTTGTCAGGCTGCATTGGCCGTTTCCCGCCTCCCTCGCCCGTCGGCGGGATGCTCGCCCCTGCGCGGTCCGCGCGCGCTTCAACGCACCTTTCTGGCGCGCGCATGCGCGCCGATGTTCGCTCTGGCGACGGTTGTGCTCGCCTACCTGCTGCTCTCGGCCGGCACCGCATTCGCACAGGGCCGAGCGCTCACCCTCGCGGAGAAGGACACGGCGGTCAGCGCCGTCGGATACCTGTCCGTCCTCCAGGACCCAGACGGCACCCTGACCTTCGACGACGTCGTGGCGCGGCGGGACAGCTTCCAGCCGATCCCCGGTCCGTACAATGTCGGCTATTCGCGCAAGGGCGCCTGGTGGCTGCGGATCACGGTTGCGCCGGGTCAGCATGGCGGTGGCGACTGGCTGCTGGAACTCACGGCCCCCTACACCGACATGATCGACGTCTACGCCCCGGCGCGGGTGGCAGGGCAGGGGCAGGGCACCGGGGGGGATAATGTCGAGGTGGTCCATTCGCGGACCGGCGGTCTCGTGCCGTTCTCCGAGCGGGGGCTGTTCTCGCACCTCTTCGTGGTGCGCACCGAACTCACCGACCTCAGGCAGCAGGACATCTATGTCCGGCTCGCCGGCAATCGCTCGCTCACGGCGTCGCCGACCTTCTGGCGGCTCTCGCCCTTTCTCGGCAAGCTGACCTTCAATGTGCTGATGGTCGCGTTCATCCTCGGCGCCGGGACGATCACGGGGCTCGGCTCGGTGATCTTCGGCCTCTGGCTGCGCTCGAAGCCGTTCGTCTGGTACGGCGTCTATGTCGCCCTCGGCGCGATGGTCGTGCTCGGCAACAGCGGGTTCCTCACCCTGCTGCTCAATCCGCTGTCGCCGACGGTGGTGATGCGGCTGCAGAACGTGGTCGGATGCCTGACCATCATGACTGCCGCCTTCATGGTGCGGGCCCTGTTCTGCAGCAGCGGCCGCAATCCCGTGGCCTCGCGGCTGATGATCGGGATCGGCGCGATCGCCGCGATCTGCGCCGTCGTCGCCGCGTTCGGCTATTACGGCCTGATCGCGCCGTTCCTCAGCCTGAACCTGCTGCTGCTCTGCATCCTGATTCCCTGGGTCGCGGTGCTCAGCCTGTGGCGGCGCGAGCCGGCGGCGATCTGGTACTCCATCGGCTTCATCGCCTACGGCTTCTGCGGCGGATGGTTCATGCTGATGGTGCTCGGCGTGCTGCCCGCCAGCACCTTCGGCGAGCGCGGCTACCAGATCGTCAGCGTGCTCAACATGGTGACGATGTTCGTCGGCCTCGCCACGTCGCTGCGGGCGGGCGTGCGCGAGCGCCGCAGCCTCGAACTCCAGCTGCTGCGGGCCTCGCAGCAGAACGAGCGCGAACTGGAGGCCGCGGTGGTGCAGCGTACGCTGGCGCTGGAAAGCGAGATCGAGGCGCGCCGCTCGGCGGAGGCTGCCCTCCGGGTCGCGCTCCGAGAGCAGCGTCACTTCCTGACCATGGTCAGCCACGAATTCCGCGCGCCGCTCGCCTCCATCCGCGTCGCCATCGCCGTCATCGAGCGCCGGCTTTCGGACATCGACGCCGCGGCGCGGCGCGAGGCGAGCAAGATCGTCCGCACCGTCGGCCGGCTGTCGCACCTGATCGACGCCTTCCTGGCGGAGGAGGTGCTGGAGAAGAGCGCGCTCCAGCCCCGGCTGGCGACGCTCGACCTCGCTGCGCTCGCCCGCGAGATCGCGCAGGAACAGGCGGCGGTCACCGGGCGCGACATCCGGGTCGAGGCGACCCCGGCGGAACCGGTCGAGGCGGATTCCGCGCTGCTGCGCACCGCGCTGGAAAACCTGATCGGCAACGCCGTGAAATACACCGAAGGCGGGATCACGATCGCGGTCTATCCCGAGGACGGCGCGGTCGCGATCGCCGTGAAGGACCGCGGACCGGCGATCCCGGCGGAAGACCGCCCGTTCCTGTTCGAGCGCTATTATCGCGCCTCCAGCGCGGCCGACCGCTCCGGCATCGGCATCGGCCTCAGTATCGTCCAGAAGATCGCCACTCTGCATGGCGGGGCCGCGCGGCTGGAGAGTGACGGTAGCGGGGGCAACATATTCGTTCTATCAATCCCCATGAACATCCAAGGCCGGCAAGAGCAGTTCGATTCGGCGCATTCAGCGGAATCGTGAATTTCAGACATGGATGTACCGACCATGCCAATTCGTGTCCTTCTGGTCGACGACGATTCCGATTTCCGGGACAGCCTGCAGACTTATCTGACGGATGCGGGCCTCGCCGTCCGCGCGCTCGGAGATACCCTCCAGCTCGCCCGTGAGATCGAGGACCACCGGCCGGACGTCGTCGTGCTCGACCTGAACCTGCCGGGGCAGGACGGCTTCTCCGCCGCTCTCGCCATGCGCGACAAGAACGCTCTCGGCATCGTGATGCTGACCGGCCGAACCAAGCGGGAGGACCGCGTTCTCGGCCTTTCCATCGGCGTCGACCACTATCTGACGAAGCCGATCGATCCGGCGGAGCTGGAACTCGTGCTGCGCAATCTTCACCGGCGGCTGAAGCCGGCCACGCCGCCGGCGGCGACGGACGGCGCGGAAGCCGGACGCTGGGTTTTCAACGCGCGGCAGTGGCTGCTGACGAGCCCGGCCGGGATCGAGATCAAGCTGTCGAGCACGGAATATCAGCTGCTGGAGCGCCTCGTCGCCCGGCAGGGCAAGCCGGTGCCGCGCGCGGACCTCATCGCGGATGCGGACCGGCAAAATCCCGACGAGATCGGCCGCGGCCTCGACCTGATCGTGTTCCGTCTGCGCCGGAAGGTGGAGAAGGAAAGCGGATCCGCGCTGCCGGTGCGCTCGGTGCGCGGTGTCGGATACGTCTTCGCCGACAAGGTGGAACTCGTCGCCGACTGACGGCGCCGCCGCGCCTTTCCGGCTGTCCCGAGCCGAAGGGGACGCCCCTCTTCAAGCATCGCTCCTCTTCGAGCGCTTGGGGCGGCGGCGACATTTTCGTTCAGACAGGCCCCTCAGGCCGCAGGGCGGCCGTGGCCAGCCTCAACGGCGGCACGAAGCCTCGGCACCATGAAGTCGAGGAACAGCCGGATGCGCTGCGGCACGTGCGCGCCGCCGAGATGCAGGGCGTGGATGTCCTCGGTGTCGCGTCCGCGGTCGGCGAGAATCTCCACGAGCCGGCCGTTCGCGATGTCCTGCGCGACATGGAAATCCGCCAGCCGCGCGATCCCGGCGCCGGCGAGGGCGAGGCGGCGGACCGTCTCGCCGTTGTTGGCGAGCAATGTGCCGTGGGCCATCCGGTCGGCGATGCGCCCGCCCTGGCTGACCGGCCAGACCGGCGCGGCGCGGCGGAAATTGAAGCTCAGGCAGTTGTGCCCGGCGAGATCGTCGAGACTGACCGGCGTGCCGTGCCTCTCAAGATAGTCCGGAGCGGCGACGATCTTGCGGCAGGCGGTGCCGATCTTGCGGGCGGTCAGGGTGGAATCGGTCAAGGCGCCGATGCGGAACGCCACGTCCGTGCGGTCGAGATAGAGGGCGGCGATCTCGTCGGACAGGGAGAGATCCACGACGATGCCGGGATAGTCGCGCCAGAACGCCGGAAGCAGCGGCTCGATCAGCCGGCCGCCGAAGGCGACCGAGGCGTTGACGCGCACGGTGCCGCTGGCGGCATGGGCGTCGCTGGCGAGCAGCCCCTCGATCTCGTCGAGCTGGACGAGGAACTGGCTGCTGCGTTCGTAATAGAGCCGCCCGGCCTCGGTGAGCGAGAGCTTGCGGGTGGAGCGGTCGACGAGCCGCGTGCCGAGGCGCTGCTCGATGCGCGCGACGAGCTTGCTGATGGTCGACGGCGTCATGTGAAGCTGCCGTGCGGCATCGGAGAAGCTGCCGGCCTCCACGACCCGTACGAAAACGCTCATCTCGCCGGCCCTGTTGTCCATCGCCCACTCCCGTCCCGTCCGCTTGCCGCCCCCCGATATAGCCCGCCGGACCCGGGCCGGTGAATTGGCGTCACAAATCCTTTGAGCCTTCGCCGGCTTATCCGGCGCGCCGGCGGCGGCCATATTGCAGCGCATCAAACCTCATCTTCCCCGCGCCTTCCGCTTTCGCGTCCGCCGACGCGGCGGAAGAACAGGATGTGCTGTGCCATGCCTATCGCCCTTCTCGCACTGACGATCGCCGCCTATGCGATCGGAACCACGGAGTTCGTCATCGTCGGTCTGCTGCCGACGGTGGCGACGGACCTCGGGATCACCCTGCCGCTCGCCGGCCTCATCGTCAGCGTCTACGCCCTCGGCGTGACCTTCGGGGCGCCGGTGCTGACCGCGCTCACCGGCCGGATCGCCCGCAAGCCG
>JAEZMP010000175.1 GCA_023442215.1 Pseudomonadota bacterium | reverse complement strand
GCCGAGTGCCGCGCCCCCACCCACATGGAATGCCCCACCTTCCGACGCCTCGTCGACCTCGCCGGCAAACGCGGCGAAAGGCGGGGAGGAGCAGCAAGGACGAGGAAGACACCGGCTCCCGGATAGCCGATATCCTAAGCGATCTTCCAACGGATGGTCGACCGAGGTTGATGCTCCTGTAGTGATGCGAGGTACGGGACGTCGCCGATAGATGAATTGGGCGCGCCCTTCGCGCTGCCGCACCGGCTATCACCTCTAAAGCATGATATGAACAGAAACGCGCTTTACCCCTGGCCGCCCGCCCGTGACGCCGCTAACATATCCGGCAATTGAAGAGGTGGACATGGCTGAGAAAGCAGAAGACGAAATCGAGATTGAAGATGAAGCCGAGGATGATGATCTCGGAACTCACGTTGAATTCGAGATAGCGACCTATCCGTCCGATCTCACTCTATCCGTCATTCATGAGATGTGGAGGGAAAAAGATATAACAATACCTTCGTTTCAGCGTAATTTTGTTTGGAATATAAAGCAATCTAGCTTGCTTATTGAATCTTTTTTGCTTGGCCTGCCGGTTCCACAGGTATTTTTCTACATCGATACCGAAAATAAAAACTTGGTTATTGATGGCCAGCAGCGCATCATGAGCGTGATCTTTTTCTTTGAGGGTTACTTCGGCACTGAGAATCTACAAGGGCGACGCGCCGTATTCCGGCTGAGTGGTCTTTCGGAGGGCAGCCCGTACGCGGGAAAAAGATTCATGGATCTCTCCACTCAGGACCAGCGGCGGCTGAAGAATGCAGTTCTCAGAGCCGTGAACATCAAGCAACTGGCCCCTGCCAATCAATCAACAAGTATGTACCACATTTTTGAACGACTGAATACAGGTGGTATTCCACTTCGACCTCAGGAGATACGTAACTGTGTCTTTCATGGAAAGCTAGTGGACGAGTTGCATGAGCTGAACGAGGACCCCAACTGGAGGGCAATCTTGGGTAAACAGTCGCTCGATAAGCATCAGCGCGACGTGGAGATGATTTTGCGTATATTCGCCATGACTGAGCGAGGCGATCAGTACGAAAAGCCTATGAAAGAATTTCTTAACCACCAGATGAAGAAGTACGTCAAAGGAAAGGGGCAGTCAAATATTAGTCGATTTGCCGAGCGATTCTGTGAGGTTGCGGAGATTGTTGTACAGGAGATTGGTGAGAAACCCTTTCATATTCGCGGACCTCTTAACCTCGCGGCTATGGATTCGATATTGGCGATATTGATTCGAAATCCCAGTAAAATTCATCACGATTTAAAGGATCGTTTTGAGAAGTTAATTGAAAATAACGCTTATCGATCAGCGATTTTCTTCAACACAAGCGATCCAAAAGAGGTCGCTCTGAGGTTGAAGATGGCACACAATTATCTGATATCCTAATGTCCTATACAGGCCGCTTTATGCAGGTGGAGGAATATCTTGCACATCTCGATCCGATGATGGCCGGTATAGCTGATCCGTTCGTTCAGGGTCGCTACATTGGCTTCATCGCGACATCAGCGGTAACAGCATACGAGCTAGCCATCAAAGATATTTTTTATGCATTTGCTGACAAGAAGCATAGCGTACTTGGGAGTGTTACGCGCACACGTTTCTCTCGTCTAAACGGAAGAATCAAAATAGACGACCTGAAGCAAGAATACGTAAAATCTTTTGGTGATAAATACTTGAATAGCTTTAAAAAAAATTTGGAGATTTCTGAAAATTCTTACGTGAGGACGCACGGAAATAGTCCAAAGGCAGCTTACAGTAATATTATTACATGGAGACATACTTTTGTCCATGAAGGCCAGCCTCCAAGCACGACCAACTACGAGGAAATGAAACGAAACTATATCGCTGGCAAGGAGATAATTCACTGCCTTTTCCGGACAATGGTTAGATAATCCTCAGTCCGACACAAGTTAGGTGACACTCGAATAAAAACGAAGTGGACTATGAGTGTTTGAACAGGCGTCGGACTCTGTCCGCATTGCTCATCGTCGCGCGATGATCTATCTGACTATGAATAATAGAAATATGTTTGCTTAGCAATCAGCCCAAATGGCGGAGACGAGGGGATTCGAACCCCTGATACGAGTTTCCTCGTATAACGGTTTAGCAAACCGCCGCCTTCAGCCTCTCGGCCACGTCTCCGGCGCGGAAATCCCTAGCCGCTCCATCCCGTGGGCGCAATAGCCCGGTTATGGAAAACGTGTGAAACGGGGACAAAGCGCGTCCAGCCCGGCCGCAAAGCCGGCGCCATCCCGCGCCGTCTCCCGGCCCAGCTCAGCGCTCGATCTCGCACACGCCGCGGGCGACCAGCGTCTGCCACAGGGTTTCGGCATCGTCGGCATATTCGAACAGCGAAAGGTCGGCGGCGTCGATCATGCCGTCTTCGACGAGGCGGTCGAAATTGATCGCGGCCGACCAGTAGGCCCGGTCGAACAGCACGATCGGGATCGGCGGCGATTTTTTGGTCTGGCGCAGCGTCAGCACCTCGAACAATTCGTCGAAGGTGCCGAAGCCGCCGGGGAAGGCGACGAGGGCGTTGGCGCGCATGGCGAGGTGCATCTTGCGCATCGCGAAATAGTGGAAGCGGAAGGTCAGGTCCGGCGTCTGGTAGGCGTTCGGCTCCTGCTCGCGCGGCAGCGAGATGTTGAAGCCGATGGTCGGCGCCCCGGCCTCCCGCGCGCCGCGGTTGGCCGCCTCCATGATGCCCGGTCCGCCGCTGGTCGCGATCACGTTGTCGCGCAGGCCGTCCTGCACCCGAAGCGCGCCGCCGCGCTCGGAGGCGATGCGGCCGAAGGCCTGTGCCTCGCGGTACCAGCGGGCGTGGCGGTCGCCGGTGTCGGGCCGCACCCGGGCGCTGCCGAACACCACGATGGTGGAGCGGATGCCCCAGGCGCGCAGTTCCTCCTCCGCCTTGGCATATTCCAAGAGGAAGCGGAGGCCGCGCATCGAATCGCCGAGGAGATAGTCCTGGTCGAGCGCCGGCAGGCGGTAGGAGGGCGAAGCCATCTGCGCCGCATTCGGCTTCGCGGGGGCCGCGCCCGCTGGGCCGGAAGCCGGCCCGCCGCCGGCTCCCGCTCCGCCGGCAGTGGAGGGGTCGATGGCGGTCGGATCGGTCATGGCGCTTCCTCGTCGGTCCCGGCCGGCACCCCTCGTTGTCGTGGCGGGGCGCTCGGCCGGTCCGGAGCATAGGCCGATTCCGCCGCCGGCGTCGACGCGCGCCGGATCGGCGGCGAACGCCCTGCCGCCGCATGGTCCCCTCAAGCCGGCGGACCATCGCCTGCGCTCAAAAATGCGGGCCCGTCCCGGTCGGGCGGTTTCCCATCGGGCCGTTTCGGCCGGAACCGCGATATGCTGCCGCTCTCGCGGGAATGAGGAGGCGCCGGCACGGCCGGCGGCGATGCGATGAACGGCTTGCGGAACGACCGCGGCGGCACGGCCGGCCGCGGCACGAGGATGGGCGAGGTCTCCGCCGTCGATATCGTGCTGGAACCCGGCCTGCCGGCCTTCGCCATGGCGCGCCGCGGCGAGATCGAGGCCCACTGGCAGACGCGGCTTGCGGCGAACCCCGCGCTGTTCAACGGCGCCGTGCTGGGGTTCGAGCGCATCTCCGTCGCCGGCGGGCGGCTTTCCGCGGTCGCACGGCGCATGGATTTCGCCACGCTCCTCGCGCTGCTCGACTGGCGCCCGGCCGGCGTCGACCTCTTCAACCTGTTCGGCGCGGCGGCGATCTTCTCAAGCGACGGCCGCCTCGTGCTCGGCCGCATGAGCGGCTGGACCGCCAATCCCGGCCACGTCAAGTTCGTCGGCGGCACGCCCGACGACAGCGACGTCACGGCGGACGGCCGGGTCGATCTCGTCGGCTCGATCGCGCGCGAATGCGCCGAGGAAACCGGCCTCGATGTCGCCGATGCCGTGGGCGCGCCGTCCTTCCTCGTCGTCGCCGATGGTCCGCTCGTCGGCCTGGTCGGCGTGCTGCGCTTCCCATGGAACGCCGCGGACCTGGTGCGCCGGATCGAGGGCTTCATCGCCGCCGATCCGAACGCGGAAATCGAGGCGGTGGTGGCGCTCTCCCGGGTGTCCGATGCCGCCGGCCTCGATATTCCGTGCTACAACCGGATCGCGCTCGAAGCCCTGTTGCCGCCGTGACGGTGCGGGGCGCGTCCGTTCCGTTCGCGTTGCCAGGGGATGCCATGCCGCGCCGTTTCGCCGTTCTCGACGTCTTCACCGATCAGCCGCTCACCGGCAACGGGCTTGCCGTCGTCCGCGATGCCGAGGGCCTCGACGACGACGCGATGCAGGCCATCGCCCGCGGCTTCAACCTGTCGGAAACGATCTTCATTCTGCCGCCGGAAGGCGCGGCCCACACCGCCTCCGTGCGCATCTTCACACCCGCGAAGGAACTGCCGTTCGCCGGCCATCCGACCGTCGGGGCGGCCGTGCTGCTGGCGTTCGACCGCTTCGGCACCGAGGCGGCGGGACAGGAATCCGTGGTGGTGCTGGAAGAGCGCATCGGCCCGGTGCGGTGCGGCGTCGCGCTCGGTGCCGACCGTGTCGGCTATGCCGCGTTCGACGTGCCGCGCGTGCCGGTGGAAATCCCGTTCGTGGCCGACAACGAGGCGATCGCCGCCGCGCTCGGGCTGCTGCCCCGCGAGATCGGATTCGAGAACCATGTGCCGAGCGCGTTCGCCGTCGGCGGCCCGTTCGTGTTCGTGCCGGTCGCGGGGCTTGAGGCGGCCGCGCGGGCAAAGCCGGTCGCGTCGGATTGGGCGCGGGCCTTCGCCAGCGAGGCCCACTCCGTCTATCTCTATTGCCGCGAGACCGTGCGGGCCGATGCCGGCTTCCACGCCCGCATGTTCGCACCCGATCTCGGCATCGGCGAGGATCCGGCAACCGGCTCCGCGGCTTCGGCCTTCGCCGGCGCGGTGCACCGGTTCGATGCGCTGCCGGATGGCGTGCGCGAGGTTGGCATCGAGCAGGGCGTGGAGATGAAGCGGCCCTCGTTCATCAAGCTTGAGATCGCGGTCGAAGGCGGCGCCATCTCCGGCGCGCGGATCGGCGGCAATGCCGTGATCGTGCAGGAAGGGGAACTCCTGCTCTGATGCCGGGTCCGGATGCCGCTCGGGGCGCGACCGATCCCGCAAGCGCGGCCCTGCCGGTCGAGGCTGTCATGCCCGCGCTGCTCGATGCGCTGGCGGGCGAGGGGCGGGCGGTGCTTGTCGCCCCGCCGGGCGCCGGCAAGACCACCCGCGTGCCTCTCGCGCTCCTCGGCGCGCCCTGGCGGCAGGACGGCCG
>JAEZMP010000609.1 GCA_023442215.1 Pseudomonadota bacterium | reverse complement strand
CGCAGAAGGTTCATGCCGGTATTGCTGTCGAAGCCGTTGACCGCGGCGACGCGGCCGCGCAGGGCGGCGAGATCCGCCGCCGGATCGTCGCGGCGCACCACGACGACGCTGCAGTGGCGGCCGCCCGATGCGTAAGGCCCGCGATAGTCGGGCGTCGCCACGACGCGGAGCCGGCCGGCGAACCGGGTGCGCAGGGGATAGCCGCAGGTGTGGCCGAGCACGAGGCCAGGATCGGCGAGCACGTCGTCGATGGCGCGCGCGCGGTCGAGCCGCTCCGGCACCTCTCGCCAGCCCGCCGCGACGAGGTAGCCGTGGACGTAGGCCCATAGCCGGTCGTTCGCCGCCCGGACCGCGGGAAAATCGTACATGCCGAGGGTCGCGACGCCATGGATCGTGGCGCCGCTCATGGCCGACGCTGCATCGCCTGCCGCCTCCGGCGGCGCTTCGTCCCGCCCCATCGGTTATCGCGCCTTTGCGGGCGGTGCGAGCGGTGATGGCGGAGCCGGAATGGCCAGGATGTCACCGGCCGCCTCGATCCGCTCCAGGATGGCCAGGATGAGCGCCTGCTGGATTTTCAGGAACGCGCTGTAGTCCGACGTCATCACATAGCCGCGGATTTCCACCTGAAGCGCGGCGGGCCCAAGGCCTGTGAGGGTCACGCGCGGCGTTCCCGTCGACTTTTCCAGCGCGTGCTCGCCGTCGACCAGAGTCTGGAGATCGTGGAGCAGCGTTCTGACGATGTCGGGCGGGACGTCGCAGCGCAGGTTCAGGGTATGCAGGAACAGGCACTTGTTGCGCATCGACGAATTGGTGATGTGCATCTTGGCGAGGTCGCTGTTCGGCACCGTGATGAGGGAGCCGTCCGGCGCGCGGATCCGGCTCGAGCGCGGCCCGATCGTTTCGACCGAGCCCGAGCCACCGCCATAATGGATGGTATCGCCGACCCGGAAGGGGCGGTCCGCGAAGATCGAGAGGCCGCCGAACAGGTTCTCGATGGTGGACTGCGAGGCGAGCGCGAGGGCGAAGCCGCCGACGCCGAGGCCGGCGACGAGGCCGAGCGCAGGGATGCCGATGTCGTTCGCGCCGTAGATGAGGATCGTGCCGGACGACAGCACCGCCGCGAGCCGCGCGGCGAGGCGCAGCAGGTGCGCGTCGTAGCTGTTGTCGGGGATGCTGGGGGACGCGATCACCGCCTCCACCACCAGGAAGCAGGCGATCCAGGCCGCCCAGGCCGCCGCGGCATAGGAAACGACCGCGCTCAAGATGCTCTCGCCGGCGGCGAAGTCGCCGAAGAGGTTGACCTGGATGGCCACCATCCTCTGGTAGAGGGTGTAGAGGAAGAGCAGCATCAGCGGCACCGCCAGATGCCAGGCCAGGCGCCGGACATGACCGGCCTCTTTTGCCATGCGATGGGCGAAGCGCGACCAGGCGACCATCAGGACCAGCACCAGCAGGAGCGCGGCCACGATCACGATCTCCTTCCAGATCGGCGTGTCCAGAAGGGTCTGCTGGAGCGGCTTCGGAATCTGCCTGACCCACCGGTCGGGGATGAATGGGCCCGTGAAGTTGATCTGTTCCTGATGGAAGCTGTTGTAGAGCCCAGGCTGAACGCGGGGCTTGTGAATGATGATGGAATAATAGTCCGGGAGGTTCTCGATGCTCTCGGCGGTGAACAGATATTCGCCGGCACGCGGGCCCGTTTCGACGCGGGCGATGCGGATTTCCGTACCGGGAATGTCCCACTTCGGCGGCAGCTTGCCCCAGTCGCGCCCGCTCGCGCCGGGAATGTCCGCCGGGTCGAACGGGGGCAGCCGGGCGAGGATGTCGAGCAGATAGCCGAAGGCGGCGTTGCCGACCTTCAGCCGGGTGGCCGGCGGCAGGGTGCTCAGATCCATCAGGCGCCGCACGCGGTCGATGCTGTGACGCAGGGCGAGCGCCTTCGCGACCGTCTTGTCGGCGATATAGTCCATGTACTGCGCCTCGACCCGCTTCGACGCCTCGACGAAGGACTGGTAGGTGGCGCTGGGGCTGGACGTATCCATCGGATCGAGCGGGTTGTCGGTCTGCGCGGCGGCAGGCTGCGCGACGATCACCAGCAGCAGGAAGAGCAGGCGGACAATCTTCAGCATTCGAAGGGCCCTTCAGGTGTCCACCCCGGCGTGGACATGCGCTCAAGCTAGGCGGATCCTGTATCCCGACAACGCGGCTGCGGGAAATCGTTTTTTCAAAACAACCGCATAGAACCATCGCTCCGCGGACGGGCAGCGGTGGATGACGGCCATCGACGGGCGCGCGGCAGCCCGGCCGCGCGCGGATTCCCACCCTGCGTTCCCGGCCCGTGGGCAAGCCCCTTGACTCTCCCTGCCGGAAATAAGAACAAATAGAGAACAATAACACGGCGATTTCGGAGGTCGATGTGGACCGTGACGCCCCACCCTACCCTTGAGGCCCTGCGCGCCCGCATCCGCCGGATAGAGAGCGGAGATCGCCCGGCGAGAGCCGTGCTTCCGTTCGGCGTGGCGGAGGTGGACCGCCGCCTTCCGGACGGCGGGCTTCCGCTGGGGGCGCTGCACGAGGTGACCGGGGGCGACGAGGGCGCTGTCGACGGTGCGGCGGCGGCGCTGTTCACCGCGGGGCTGGCGGCCCGCACCCGGGGCAAGGTGCTGTGGTGCCTCACCCGCCCCGACCTGTTCGCCCCGGCCCTCGCCCAGGCCGGCCTTGGGCCGGACCGGGTGATCTATGTGGAAGGGGACGACGACCGCACCGTTCTCGCCTGCGCGGAGGAGGGATTGCGCCACGGCGGCCTCGGGGCGGTGGTGGCGGAGGTCTCACGCCTCTCCATGACGGTCTCGCGCCGGCTGCAGCTTTCGGCCGAGGCATCCGGCACCCTCGGGATCGCGCTGCGCCGCTGGCGGCGCCGGGCGGAAGCGGCCGAATTCGGCCTGCCCACCGCGGCGGCGACGCGCTGGCGCATCTCCGTGCGGCCGTCGGCCGCGCTGCCGGTGCCGGGCGTCGGCCGCCACCGCTGGCGGGTGGAACTGGTGCGCTGCCGGGCCGGCGAACCGGCGGAATTCGAACTGGAGGCCTGCGATGACACGGGTCGTCTCGATCTTCCTTCCGACCTGGGCCACGGACAGGGTGCGCCGGCGGCGCAACGGTCCGGTACCTTCGGCTGACGTTCCGCTCGCGCTGATCGGCCACGATGGCCGGCGGCGGGTGGTGCTGGCCGTGGATGCGGCGGCCATGCGGGCCGGACTGCGGGCCGGCATCCCCGCGACCCGAGCGCGCATCATGGTGCCCGGCCTCGCCGTCGAGGACGCAGATCCGGACGGCGACGCCGAGGCGCTGCAACGGCTCGCCGTGTGGATGCAGCAGCGCTATGCCCCCGTGGTCGCCGTCGACCCGCCGGGCGGCATCGTGATCGAAACGAGCGGCGCCGATCACCTTCACGGCGGCGAGGCTGCGATGCTGACGGATATCGTGGACCGCCTCGCAGCTTCCGGCGTCTCCGCACAGGCTGCCATCGCCGACAGCCGGGGCGCCGCCCATGGGCTGGCGCGATACGGCCCGGTCCGGCAGGACACGGCCCGGCAGGACACAGCCCGGCAGGACGCCGCCCGGCAGGATTTGGCGCGACAGGACCAGACGCGGCGGCAGGGATCGAGCCGATCGGGCGCGCCGCGCCGCGGGGCGGCCCAACCCGTCCGACCGACTTATGTGAGCCCGCCCGGACACGCCGGGGCCGACATCGCCGCGCTGCCGCTCGCCGCGCTGCGGCTTGCCGGCGGAACGGTGGCCGGCCTGCGCCTGCTCGGCTTCCGGTCCATCGCCGATGTCGAGGCTGCCCCCCGCGCCCCGCTCGCCCTGCGGTTCGGCCCGGAGCCCGGCCTTCGGCTCGACCAGGCATTAGGCCGCATCGCGGAGCCCATCGATCCGGTCCGCCCGCCCGATCCGGTTGAGGTCCGCCGGGCATTCGCCGAGCCGATCTCGTCCGCCGAGACCATCGCCCGCCATATCGGCCTCATCGCCGCCCGGCTGTGCGAGGTGCTGGAAGCACGGGGGCTCGGCGCCCGCAGGCTCGATCTCCTCTGCCACCGGGTCGACGGCACGCTCCAGTCCGTGCGGGTGGGAACCGCCCTGCCCGTGCGCGACGTGCGCCACCTCGGCCGCCTGCTGTGCGACCGCATCGAGACCATCGCGCCGGGCTTCGGCATCGAGGCAATGACGCTGGCCGTGCCGATGGCCGAGCCTCTGGCCGAACGGCAGGCGGCGGCGTCGTTTTCCGGCGATGCGGCGGCCGACATCGCGGATCTGGTGGACACGCTGGCGAACCGGGTGGGGGAACACCGGCTCTACCGCGCCGCGCCGGTGGCGAGCGACCTGCCCGAGCGCGCGGTCGGCCGCATTCCGCCGCTCGCGCCGGAGACGGGCGCGACCTGGACCGACCCCTGGCCCCGCCCCACCCGGCTGCTGGCGCGGCCCGAACCGATCGAGACGCTCACCGTCCTGCCGGACCATCCGCCGAGCTTCTTCGTCTGGCGGGGAGAACGGCAGCGCGTGAAGCGAGCCGACGGCCCGGAGCGCATCTTCGGCGAATGGTGGGTGCGCGAGGAGGAGACCGCCATGGTGCGGGACTATTTCCGCGTCGAGGCCGAATCCGGCGAGCGCTACTGGATCTTCCGTGCCGGCAACGGCGAGGACCCGGCCACCGGCTCGCACCGCTGGTTCCTGCACGGCCTGTTCGGCTGAGGGTGGAACGATGTCCGCCCACGCCCGCTATGCCGAACTGCAGGTGTCCTCGCATTTCAGTTTCCTGCGGGGGGCCTCGTCGTGTGAGGAGCTGTTCGCCACCGCGGCACTGCTCGGCATCGAGGCTATCGGCATCGTCGACCGCAACTCGCTCGCCGGCATGGTGCGGGCCTACGAGGCGGCGCGCGCCACCGGGGTGCGCCTCGTCGTCGGCTGCCGGCTCGACCTCGCCGACGGCATGTCGGTGCTGGTCTATCCCACCGACCGGCCAGCCTATGCCCGTCTGTGCCGGCTGCTGTCGCTCGGCAAGAAGCGCGGCGGCAAGGGAAAGTGCCATCTCGAATGGGACGACCTCGCCGGGCACGCGGACGGGCTGATCGCCATCCTGGTACCGGACGAGGCCGACGATCTCTGCCGCCTGCATCTGGGCCGTCTCGCGGAGGCGTTCGCCGACCGCGCCTATCTGGCGCTGACGCTGCGGCGGCGGCCGAACGATCCGCTGCGGCTTTGGCAGCTTTCCGGCCTTGCAGCGAAGATGCGCGTCGCGACCGTCGTCACCAACGACGTTCTGTTCCACGCCCCGGAGCAGCGCATCCTGCAGGATGTCGTCACCTGCATCCGTCACAACGTCACCATCGACGAACTCGGCGCGCGGCGGGAGCGCCATGCGGACCGCCACCTCAAGCCGCCCACGGAAATGCACCGGCTGTTCGCGCGCTATCCGGACGCGCTCGCCCGCACCGTGGAGATCATGGATCGCTGCCGGTTCTCGCTCAGCGAACTCTCCTATCAATATCCGCACGAGCGGATCCATCCCGGCCTGACGGCACAGGAAGCGCTGGAAAAGGAGACTTGGGCCGGCGCGGCCTGGCGCTATCCCGACGGACTGCCGGACAAGGTGCGCGCCACGCTGGAACACGAGCTCACCCTGATCCGCAAACTCGGCTACGCGCCCTATTTCCTCACCGTGCTGTCGATCGTCCGCTATGCCCGATCGCGGGACATTCTCTGCCAGGGGCGTGGCTCGGCGGCCAACAGCGCGGTGTGCTTCGTGCTCGGGATCACCTCCATCGACCCGCAGCGCATCGACCTGCTGTTCGAGCGCTTCGTCAGCGAGGAGCGCCACGAGCCGCCCGACATCGACGTCGATTTCGAGCACAACCGCCGCGAGGAGGTGATGCAGTGGGTGCTCGATACTTATGGCCGTGACCGTGCCGCGCTGTGTGCGACGGTGATCCGCTATCGCAGCCGGGGCGCGCTGCGCGATGTCGGCAAGGCGCTCGGCCTGCCGGAGGACCTGATCCGCAGCCTGTCCGTCCACATCTCGGGCTGGTCGCGCGGCGGGGTGGAACGGGAGCAGTTCGAGGGGCTCAACCTCAACCTCGAGGATCGCCGGCTGCAGCTGACGTTCGAACTCGCCGGCCGGCTGACGGGCGCGCCCCGGCACCTCAGCCAGCACCCCGGCGGCTTCGTGCTGACCCACGACCGGCTCGACGAGCTGGTGCCGATCGAGCCCGCCGCCATGGCCGACCGGCA
>JAEZMP010000598.1 GCA_023442215.1 Pseudomonadota bacterium | reverse complement strand
GAACTCGAACGCCGCCTGCAGGCTCAGCGCTCGGAGCTCAGGGTTCCGGAGCTCACGGTTCCAGCGTCACCTTGATGGACGACTTGCCGGAGGCGACGAGGTCGATGCCGGCCTGGAAGTCCTTCAGCGGCAGCCGGTGGGTCACGATCTCGTCGATCGGCAGCAGCCCCTGCTCCAGCATCCGGATCGCGACCGGATAGGTATCGGGGCTGAGGTGCGCGCCGTGGATGTTCAGTTCCTTGGTGTCGCCGATGATCGTCCAGTCGACCGTCACCGGCTCGCGCATCACCGAGAACTCGACGAAGGTGCCGAGCTTGCGAATCATCGCGAGCCCGTCGACCACCGCCTGCGGATGTCCGCTAGCCTCGATATAGACGTCGCAGCCATAGCCGCCCGTCAGCCGCAGGACCTCAGACACCACGTCGACCTGGGTGGGATTGAGACCGATGTCCGCGCCGCAGCGCTTGGCCATCTCAAGCCGCTGATCGTTGAGATCGATGGCGATCAGCAGCGCAGGCTGCTTCATGCGCGCCGCGGCGAACATGCCGAGGCCCAGCGGACCGGCGCCGGCGATGACGACGACATCCTGGAACTCGATGTCGCCGCGCTGCACGGCATGGACCGAACATGCCAGCGGCTCGATGAAAACCGCATGATGGGCGGGCATCGAGCGGGGAACCTTGTGGTTCAGCGCGCCGGCCGGGAAGCACATGAATTCCGCCATCGCACCCGGGGTGGACTGCCGGAATCCATAGATATCGTGGCGCTGGCACATCCAGTACTTGCCGGTCCGGCAGAACCGGCAGTCCCAGCAGGGCACGATCTGCTCGGAAACGGCGAGGTCGCCGATCTCCAGTCCGTACTTCTCGCCCGCGCCCTCGCCGAGGGCCACGACCTCTCCCACGAACTCGTGTCCGGGCGTGATCGGCGGCTGGCAATAGCCTTTTCGCGTCGAATCACCCCAGAAAAGCGGCGCACCGAGATAGCACTTGAGATCGCTTGCGCAGATCCCCGCGGATTTTACTTTCACCAGCACCTCGCCGGGACCGGCCTTCGGCACCGGAATTTCTTCCAGGCGATAGTCCTTCGGCCCGAAGCAGATCACCGAGGCCATTGTTTTCGGCAGTTCGATCGCGTTCTTCAGCATGGTTTCCTCCCGCTTGTGGTTGTTTGCGCCGCCGGCACGGCGGGTCCGATGCGGACGTTCTGCGGAAAGGCTATCAACGCCGGCGCAGGCCGCTATCGTGCTCGTGCGGCCTCATCCATACTTTCTCGGCTTCGTGTGCCAAAATAATACAAGTCGCGCCGGAAACGGGGATAGCCACGACTGCAAGCCGCACATACGATTTAGAAGCAGCGGCGGGAATGAGGAACGATCCTCAGAGGCGGGCGGACGGGTACGGATACGGGCCCACTCCGCGGCGATGTCAAAGGGCGTGAAGTCCCGGGGCATGACGTCGTCGCCAAAGGCTCAGGAAAGCCTGACCGTGTCTTGTTCGAGATCGGAGGAGGAGAGAGGCGCGCTTCACGCGTCGGGACCAATGGTCGCCGGAGAGAGCCGACACGTCGACGTCGGGAAATCCGCAAAAATGAATTGAAGAGATCGCCCGTGTTCTCGGCAAGGGGATTGAGCGCTGGTCGCTCGGCCGAAGCGGGGGCGAAGTGGCTGAAGGAGCTGCCGAAGAGCGGCCCTTAACAATGAGAGTGGGAGGTCGACATGGGTGTGGATCGCAGACTTGCGCCCGATCACGAGGTGATCGTCTACCGTCCGTCGGAGTCATTTCGCTGGAACGTGCATGACTATCCGCATCATCTCGCAAAATGGCATCATCATCCGGAATATGAACTGCACCTGATCCAGGCGTCGAGCGGAACCATGATGGTCGGCGACCATGTGGAGCCGTTCACCGAGGGATGCCTCGTGCTGACGGGGCCTCATGTTCCGCACAACTGGATGAGCGACGTTCCGGCCGGTGTCGTGGTGCCGAATCGCGACATGCTGGTGCAATTCACGCCGCAGTTCGCAGACAGGCTCTGCGCGTCTTTCGTTGAGTTCGAGGAAGTCCGCACCCTGTTCGACGAGGCGGCGTTCGGACTCGTGTTTTCCGGCCGCACGGCACGCGAGGGCGCCGAGCTTCTGCGCCAGATCGGTCCGGCCGTCGGCGCGACGCGCCTCGTTCTCTTCCTCGACCTGCTCGCCCTGCTGGCGGCGCGCCCGTCCGAACGCCGCCGTCTGTCGCGCCGGCTGCCGACGCCGGCGCGTTCGCAGGTGGAGGAGCGCATCGAGATCGCGCTCGAATATATCCGCGAGAACTACGTCGCCGACATTCGTCTTTCGACGGTCGCCGAGCTATGCGGCATGGAGCCGACCGCGTTCTCCCGGTGGTTCAAGAAGCAGACGGGCCACACATTTGCGAAGTTCGTCAACCGCACCCGCGTCTATTCCGCCTGCACGCGCCTGATGGAGACGGACCAGCCGATCACCGACATCTGTTTCGAGGTCGGATTCAACAACATCGCGAACTTCAACCGTCAGTTCTCGAAGTTCTGCGACCAGACCCCGTCCGCCTATCGCCGGCGCACGCGCTTGGTCGCCACACCGGTTCCGTTCGCAGGGGACTTTCACGCGCCGATGTAAGCGGCGCATTCCTGCGGACGGCGCTCCGCTTCCCTGCGAAGCAAAAAAGTATCGGACACCAAAAAAGTAGGCGTGGCTGCCAACAATAACAATCGTTAGCGTGTTCGAGGCTGATCGTATCGGGCAGCGGATATTTTATTCGAATTTAGTTTTGGCATTTTCGATAATTTCGAAGTCCGGGAGGGGCATTTTCTCGGACGATTACGTACCCTGTTCGGCATGTGACATGGCCGAACCGGTCAACGGTTGCCACGACGCGTGTCGACGAGGGCAACGAGAAAGAACAGCCGGGCACCGCCTCCGCTTCGATTGCGGCGCGGACGAACCCGGAGGGCATAGGCCGCATCCGAGAATGCGCGCCATGGGGAGGAGAGCACGATGAAGCATATGAGAAACTGGGTCGCCGCCGCGTTCACCGCAACGCTGCTGTCGAGCACGGCCCCGGCGTTCGCGGACTTCTGGTCCGACGCCGCGAAGGATCTTCAGGGCGTCACCATCCGCGGCATTTCCGAAAGCACGCCGCCGTCCAACTATGTGAAGGACGTGCTGGCGCCGGCCTTCAGCAAGGCCACGGGCATCAAGGTCGAGTTCGAGGGCACGTCCTGGGACCAGATGTACGACAAGGCGATCAAGGACATGGAGGCCAACACCGGCATCTATGACTTCGTCTATATCGAGCAGGACATCATCTACAGCTATCTCTCCCGCAAGTTCCTGGTGGACCTGACGGAGTTCCTCGAAAAGAACCCGTCGCTGAAGGCTCCGTCGTTCGACATCTCGCACTTCACGAGCTTCATCGACAATTTCAAGGGCGACAACGGCCACCTCTTCGGCGTGCCGATGGAAGCCTTCATCAAGGTCTATCTCTACCGCAAGGACCTGTTCAGCGATCCGAAGGTCGCCGCCGACTTCAAGGCGAAATATGGCCGCGATCTCGCCCCGGCGAAGGACCACGCCGAATACACCCAGATCGCCGAGTTCTTCACCGACTACGGCAAGTCGAACGACCTGCAGCTCTGGGGCACGACCGTCCAGGCGGCCTCGGGCCATCCGGCCTCGGTTTACGAGTTCGTCGAGAGCATCCTGCCGACCTACGGCATCTACAACTGGGGCATCGATCCCAAGACCTACGTCGCCTCGGTTGACAAGGGCGGCAAGATGAACAGCGACACCGCCAAGAAGGCGTTGGCGTGGTGGATCGGCAACCTGGCCTATGCCCCGCCGGAATCGACCTCCAGCACGTGGGACGAAGTCGCAGCCACCTTCGCCGCCGGCCGCGCAGCTCAGGGTCTCGTCTACGGCGAGAACGCCGCCTGGATCGCGACCAACCCCGAGAAGTCGACCGTCGTCGGCAAGGTCGGTGTTGCGCTGCCCCCGGTCGAGCCGGGCGTGATGGAAGAAGCGGAGTCCGGCGCCGGCTATATCGGCTACTATGACGGCGGCGCCTTCGGCATCCCGCATTCCTCCAAGAACAAGGAAGCGGCCGTGCTGTTCCTGGAATATATCGGCCAGGATGAAGTGCAGGCGGACTGGGCGCTCGCCGGCAGCCGCATTACCCACACCGCGACCTACGATGATCCGAAGATCATCGAGCAGGACAAGAAGGTCGACGGCTACTACACGCTGATGCGCGACAAGGGCAAGCTGTTCCGCGGTGCCCCGCCCTACCCGTTCCACAACCAGGCCCGCGAGGCGATGGCGCCCTTCATCTATCAGGCCATCACCGGCGAACTGCAGGCGGGCGAGGCGCTGGACAAGGCGGCGGCGGCTGTCGACGCCGAGCTGAAGAACCTCGGCTACCAGAAGTAACCGGACGTCCCGGTTCGTCCGTTACCGCGGCCCGAGCGCCGCGGTAACGCCTCTGCACCATTGCCGCGAGGCGCGGCGGAACCCGGACAGAACCCGAGGTTCCGCCATCGCTTTACCGGGCAAGGCGGCCATCAGGCCACCTTCCCCGAAAACCGCGCGCCCCGGATAGACGCCCGAGCCCACACCCGCCGGATCCTCTCGATCCGCCGCGGCGCGGCTCCTGCGGCTGCCGTGCCCGATGCCCGACCCGGTTCGACGGAGCTAGTTTCATGCGCTCATCCTCGGTCGGCTGGCTGTTTCTGGCCCCGACATTCCTCGTTCTCTTCGTCTTCGGCGTCGTGCCGTTCCTCTACGTGCTGGTCATCGGCTTCACGCAGTGGAACTCGTTCGCGGCGGACCCGTCGATCCACTTCATCTGGGCGGAGAATTTCCGCCGGCTGGTGTTCGACGAGCAGTTCCTGCACTCGCTCTGGCTGACGCTGAAATTCGCGATCTTCGCGGTCCTCGGCGAAGTCGTGCTCGGCTATTTCCTCGCGCAGCTCTTCATGCGCGACTTCCCGGGCAAGGGCTTCTTCCGCACCCTGCACACGCTGCCTCTGGTGGTGGCCCCGATCGCCGTCGGTGCGACGTGGCGCCTGCTGACGGTGCCCGGCCTCGGACCGCTGGCCTATTATTTCGACCGCTGGTTCGGCTACGACTTCAACATCAGCCGCTATCCCAGCCAGGCGTTCACCATCACGGTGCTCATGGATATCTGGCACTGGACGCCGCTGGTGACGCTGACGCTGCTGGCCGCGCTCGCCGCGATGCCGAAGGAGCCGTTCGAACAGGCCCAGATCGACGGCGCCAACCGTTTCCAGGTGTTCCGGCACGTCACGCTGCCGCTGCTGAAGCCCGCGATCCTCGCTACCGTGTTCATCCGCCTGATGGATGCGCTGCGCACGGTCGATGAAATCTGGATGCTCACCGGCGGCGGCCCCGGCTCCGCGACCCGCTATATCGGCCTCTATATCTGGCGTGTCGTCTTTCCCAAGACGGATTACGGTTACGGATCGGCGATGTCGCTGATCACGCTCTACCTCACCATCGTCATGTGCTGGCTGCTCTACGCCGCTCTCGTTGCCCGGCGCGATCTCAGGAGGCCCGAATAATGCACCGCAAGCGCCCCCTGCTCTCCATTGCGTTCTGGACGATCTCCAGTCTGATCACGCTGATACCGATCTACTGGATGTTCGCCGTTTCGGCGAAGAGCCGCGTCGAGCTGTTCGGCGCGCCCAGCCTGATCATCAAGGGCTTCTTCAGCGAGAACTACATCACCGTCCTGTCGAACCCGAATTTCCAGCGCTACATGCTGAATTCGATCATCGTCGCGACGTCCAATGCCGTTCTCGTCACCGTGCTTGCCGTGCTGGCGACCTATGCGTTGTCGCGGTACAAGCTCTCCGGCAAGGAGAACATCTTCTTCTGGACGATCACCAACCGCATGGCACCGCCCGCGGTGTTCCTGCTGCCGCTGTTCCTGCTCTACACCCAGGTGTTCGTGATCGGCGATTTCCGGATGTTCGACACCCGGATCGGGCTCATCCTGCTCTATTGCGTGTTCAACCTGCCGTTCGCGATCTGGACGCTGCGCAACATCATCGACGGCATCCCGAAGGAACTCGACGAGGCCGCCTACATGGACGGCGCGTCGACGTGGCAGGTGCTGACGCGCGTCGTCATTCCGCTCGCCAAGCCCGGCATCGCCGTCACAGGCATCCTGACGTGGGTTTTCGCCTGGAACGAATACCTGTTCGCCGCCACCCTCACCTCGGTCCACGCGCGCACCATTACGACCGGCCTCGCCGAATTCGTCACGGTCACCGGCACCAACTGGGGCCAGATGGCGGCGACGGCGATGCTCACGCTGGTGCCGGCCCTGCTCGTGCTCGGGCTCGTCCAGCGCCACATCGTCGCCGGCCTCACCTTCGGCGCGGTAAAGGAATGACCGTCATGACCGAGCACCTGCCTGATCCCGTGGAAGCACCGGTTGCGAAGCCGCAGCGCCAAGGCTTCCTGCCGATCCACACCAATGCCTTCGACCGCGTCTTCATCGCCGTCATCGTGTTCGTGGCGATCAACCTGTTGTGGATGCGGTTTCTTGAGGCCAGCATCCCGCTGACCGTCGGCACCGTTCTCTCTGTCGTCCTCGGCGTCTTCATCGTCGCGCGGGGCTAGGATATCGTCTTATGGAAGCATTGGTCCTCGAAGAAAAAGGCCGGCTGTCGCTGCGGGATTTCCCGATCGAGGAGACCCTCGGCCCGCGCGACGTGCGCATCGCCCCGAAGGTCGTCGGCGTCTGCGGCAGCGACGTGCATTACTACACCCACGGCGCCATCGGCCCGTTCGTGGTGCGCGCGCCGATGATCCTCGGCCACGAGGCCGCCGGTGTCGTCACGGAAGTCGGCGCGGAGGTCAGCGAGTTCAAGGTCGGCGACCGCGTCTGCATGGAGCCGGGCATCCCGGATCCGGCAAGCCGCGCCACCCGCCTCGGGCTCTATAATCTCGATCCCGCCGTGCAGTTCTGGGCGACGCCGCCGGTGCACGGCGTGCTGCGGCCGTCGGTCGTCCACCCGGCGGACTTCACCTTCAAGCTGCCGGACAATGTCTCGTTCGCCGCCGCCGCCATGGTGGAGCCGCTCGCCGTCGGCGTGCACGCCGTCACCAAGGCGCGGGTGAAGCCGGGCGATGTCGCCGTCGTCATCGGCGCCGGTCCCATCGGCCTCGTCACCGTGCTCGCGGCGCTCGCGGCCGGGTGCGCCCGCGTGATCGTCTCGGATGTGGACGACGTGAAGCTCGGCATCGCCGAGAAGCTTGGCGCCGTCACGCCCGTCAACGTCCGTTCCCGCTCGCTCGCCGAGGCGGTGATGGCGGAGACGGAGAACTGGGGCGCCGACATCGTGCTCGAATGCTCCGGCAACGAGCGCGCGGCGGCGGATGTGTTCGCGCCGCTCTGCCCCGGCGGCGTTGTCGTCTATGTCGGCATTCCGCTGGAGCCGATCCGCTACGATGTCGCGGCGGGGCAGATCAAGGAGGCGCGCGTCGAGCATGTGTTCCGCTATGCCCACGTCTTCCCGCGCTGCGTCGCCATGCTGGCGAGCGGCTCGATCGACGTGACGCCGCTCATCACCCGCACCTTCCCGTTCTCCAGCAGCATCGAGGCGTTCGAATTCGCCGCCTCGTCGCCGAGCGGTCAGGTGAAGGTCCAAATCGAGATGCCGGACTGAGGAACGCCATGGCCCCCGTTACCATCAACGACGTCAAGAAGCGCTACGGCACCGTCGACGTCATCCACGGCGTCTCCGTCGATATCGACGACGGCGAGTTCGTGATCCTGGTCGGCCCCTCCGGCTGCGGCAAGTCTACGCTCCTGCGCATGATCGCGGGGCTGGAGGAAATTTCCTCCGGCACCGTCAGCATCGGCGGCAAGGTCGTGAACGACAAGCCGCCGAAGGACCGGGACATCGCCATGGTGTTCCAGAACTACGCGCTCTACCCCCACATGACCGTCGCCGACAACATGAGCTTCTCGCTGCGCCTCAAGGGCACGCCGAAGCCGGAGATCGAGACGAAGGTGAAGCGCGCCGCTTCGATCCTGGCGCTCGACAAGCTGCTGGACCGCTATCCGCGCCAGCTTTCCGGCGGCCAGCGCCAGCGCGTCGCGATGGGCCGCGCCATCGTGCGCGATCCCCAGGTGTTTCTGTTCGACGAGCCGCTGTCGAACCTCGACGCCAAGCTGCGCGTGCAGATGCGCGTCGAGATCAAGGAACTGCACCAGCGGCTCAAGACCACCACGATCTACGTCACCCACGACCAGATCGAGGCCATGACCATGGCCGACAAGATCGTCGTGATGCACGACGGCATCGTGGAGCAGATCGGCGCCCCGCTCGAACTCTACGACCGGCC
>JAEZMP010000538.1 GCA_023442215.1 Pseudomonadota bacterium | reverse complement strand
CGCAAATGAACCGTCCCCACCCCTCGTCTCCATAACTTAGGTGCAACGCCGCACAGCGTCGAGCCCGCGTATTCCGCGGCCGCATCGATTCCAAGGCGACGCACGGGACTGCGAGCGGCGAGACCGCCGCGATCGGCCGAGGCTTTTCTCCCGGGGCCGTTCGGACCATAGTGCCGCCGCGCCGACGCACAGCGCCGCGTCGCCCGCCGCCGACGAGAGAGGAATTGCCCGCCGTGTCTCAATCCTGCGCCCGCGGGCACCGTTTCGCCGCCTCCCCGGCGGCCAGAGGCGAGAGCCGGCGCGGCTTCGCCCGCGCCATGGCCGGCTTTCTCGCGGCTTGTGCGGTGTCGCTCACGGGAACATGGGCCGCATCGGCAGCCGACAGCGCATGGGTCACGGCCGAGGGCGGCCGCTTCCGCCTGATCGCGGCGGGCGGTGCGGAACCCGCGACCGGTCCGCTGCGGGCCGGTCTCGAGATCGCGCTCGATCCCGGCTGGAAGACCTACTGGCGCACGCCGGGCGATGCCGGCATTCCGCCGGAGCTCGATTTCGCCGGCTCGCGCAACCTCGCGTCGGCCACGGTGCTCTATCCCGCGCCGATCCGCTTCGACGAAGCCGGCATGGCGGTGGCCGGCTACGACCGATCGGTGGTGCTGCCGATCCTGATCACACCCGCCGACGGCGGCCAGCCGACCGATCTGACCGCGGCCATCACGGTCGGGTTCTGCCGCGACATCTGCGTGCCCGCCGCAGGCACGGTCGCGCTGACGCTTAAGCCGGGGATGGCGGAAGATGCCGATGCCGCGGACCTCATCGCACGGGCGGCGGCCGCGGTGCCGCAGCCGGCATCGGGCGACTCGCCGCTCGCGATCGTCTCGGTGCAGCCCAAGGCCGACGCGCCCGACACGGCCCTCGTTACCGCCCGGCTTGCCGATCCCGGTGCATCTGCGGAGCTTTTCGTCGAGGGTCCGCCGGGGACCTATGCCGACGCGCCCGTGCGCCTGCCAGCCCAGCCGACGGCGCCGGACCTCGCGGCCTGGAGCGTCAGCGTCAGCGACGATGACAACAAGCCTGCCAAGGGCCCGCTGACGCTCACCCTGGTGAACGGCGGAAGGGCCATCGAGGCCCACGCCGCGCCGCAGGGACCGCCGGTGCCCTGACGCCCGCTCGCGACATCAACGCCACCACCGCCCGTTCAAACGGCCGATCGTGCCGACCATGCGCCCTCCTCCGTTGCCGATGTCGGAGGCCGAGCAGGTTCTTTCGCGAAACCGCCTCCCGAACCTCCTCTTCCTGCCCTATCTGTTGTCGGCGGCGCATAGGCCGCACCTTTGTGGAGACCATCGAGATGCCGATCCAAGTTGGCGACACCCTGCCGCAGGTCACTTTCAAGACCATGGGCGCGGAAGGCCCCAAGGACGTGAACACGAGCGAGCTGTTCGACGGCAAGACCGTTGTACTGTTCGCCGTGCCGGGTGCGTTCACCCCGACGTGCCATCGCAGCCACCTGCCGGGCTACATCGCGCGCGCCGACGACATCAAGTCGAAGGGCGTCGACACCATCGCGGTCGTCTCGGTGAACGACGTGTTCGTGATGGACGCCTGGTCGAAGGCCTCCGGCGCCGGAGAGAACGTGCTGTTCCTCGCCGATGGCAGCGCCAATTTCACCAAGGCCATCGGGCTTGAACTCGACGGGTCCGGCTTCGGCATGGGCATCCGGTCCAAGCGCTATTCCGCGGTGATCCGCGACGGCGTCGTCGAGCAGCTCCACATCGAGGAAGCGCCCGGCTCGATCGCGCTTTCCGGCGCCGACGCCATGGTGTGCAGCCTCTGATAGCGCCTCCGATCAGGACAGGATGTCTGATCGAGAGAAAATCGACTTGCCTTCAAGGGCGTGAGCATATGCTCGCCGTTCAGATCGAACCGATCTGAACGGGATATGCCCTGGAACAGCGGTCGTTCACGCGCGGACGGTGCTCAGCGCGGCCTTGGCGGCCGCGCGTTTCCGCCGCGCACCACCGACCAGGCGAACGCGACATAGACGCCGACCAGGGCGACGGCGAGCCCGAACCACGTCATCGCATAGGACAGGTGATTGTTCGGAAAGACCCGCCGTGTCTCCCCTGCCTGCGGGACGCCGTCTGCGGGTATCATCGAGGCCGTGGCGTCGATGGTGTAGGGCGCGAGACGATCCGCGGGAACGCCGAGCGCCGGGCCGAGGGTGGCGGGATCGCGCACGAACCACATGTTCTTGGCCGGTTCGGCGGCGGGCGTGAACATGTTGGGGTGTTCCGGCCCGCGAATGACGCCGTCGAGCACGAGGTCGCCCGCCGGAACGGCCGAACGCGACGATGGATCCTTGCGCGCCTCGGGAACGAAGCCGCGATTGACCAGCACGAGCCAGCCGTCCGCGGTCTCGAACGGTGCGACCACCCAATATCCGAGCCCGCCGAGAGGCCCCCGGGGCGACGGCAGGTCGGTGAACACGTGGGCCTCACCAGCAAGGAACCGGCCGGGCACCCGCACGTGAAGATAGTCGACGCTGCCGAGATCGAGCCCCGCCCACTGCGCCGGCCCGGGCGGCGCGACCGGCGGCGCCTCCGACCGTGCGGCAACGGCGGCAATCAACGCCTCCTTCCATGCGAGGCGCTCCAGCTGCCAGACGCCGAGGGCCACGAGCGCGGCGAACACCAGCACGGCCAGCAGCGTCGGCCAGATCAGCCGTCGAACCGCGCTGCCCGTGCCGGGCCGTTCTTCCGATGTGAATGCCATTCCCGGCGCGCCTTCATGCACCCGCCATATCCAGAATATCCCGACGAAAGCGGACCGATCTGGACAGCACGGATATGCCCAAGCCTCTGTCTTCCCGGAGCGATTTCCCGAGCACGGTGCCCGCTTGCGGCACGGCCCCAGGGTGACCGCGGCTGCAGGGCAGAACGGCTGCATGCCGGTCCTGTTCCGCCATCAGGCGCCGGCGGCGCCGCCCGGTCCATCTTCGTCCTCGTCGATCAGCACGCCCTCGGCCGCACGATGCCGGTACTGCATCGCCACCAGAATACCCTTGAACGGGCGGAGCAACCCGAGGGCGAGGATCACGGTCAGCGGAAGCCACAGCGCCAGGTGAACCCAGATCGGTGGCGAGAACGCGAGTTCCACCCAGAGCGCCAGCCCGACCACGACAAAGCCGACGATCATGATGACGAACACGGCCGGACCGTCGCCGGAATCGATGAAGGAATAATCGAGCCCGCAGGACGAGCAGGCCGGGGCGACCGTGAGGAAGCCCTTGAACAGGCGGCCCTGCCCGCAGCGCGGGCAACGGCCGGCGACACCGGTCGAGATCGGCGACAGACGCGGAAAATAATCCGCATCTTCGGGCGAAGGCATAGATCGCGGCGAGATCGGCGGGCGCACGGGCGACCCTCCTCAAGAGCACGGTCTTCCAGGGAGCACGGTCTTTCTGACCGGTCGGCCCGAACGCGACACAGGCTCATACGTCACAAAAGGGGCTCGAACGAGCCGATGCAGACAATCGGCCCGATCGGCAATGCCCCGGGAACGGCGAAGCGCAACCTTCGGTCGGCGGTGCCGGGTGGGCGCAGGACAGCGCCCACG
>JAEZMP010000516.1 GCA_023442215.1 Pseudomonadota bacterium | reverse complement strand
CAGTGGGCCGGCAGCGGCGCCGTCATGTCGTATCGATAGACGCCACCGGCCAGGGCCTCGCTCGCATGACCCAACCTGACGACGCCGATCTATCGAACGATATCCTTCCGGGAGCGGCCTACTATGTCGGTAGCACCGCCGCACGGAGTGACGACCCAACCTTTCAGGACCTCCTCCGCTTCGCCTACGATCACCACATCCGGCCGACCTGCGCATGCCGGATCGATGGCGCCGAGATGTATCTGGCGAGGCATGGCGACAGGATCCTCATCAAGAGGATGCCGGGCACCGGTCACATGCACGCGGTCGACTGCGGCTCGTGGGAGCCGCCGCCGGGTACTTCCGGGCTCGGCGATCTCCTCGGCCGCGCTGTCAAGGAAGATGCCGAGACCGGGATGACGAGCCTGCGTCTCGGCTTCAGCCTTGCGAAGCGCCCGGGCCGGGCGCCACCCGATCCAGCTTCGACGTCGGTTGAGCAAGGCTCCGTTCGATCAAAGCCCGTGCAGCTCACAATGCGGTCCTTGCTCCACCTCCTATGGGAGCACGCGAAGCTGAACACCTGGTCACCAGGGTTCGCTGGTCGGCGCTCATGGGGTGTCGTCCGCCACCATCTCCTTATCGCGGCATCTCAGCTTCACGTCCGAAAGGATCTCCTGAAGGACAGGCTCTTCGTCCCGGAAGTCTTCAGCTCGGAACGAAAGGCCGACATCGCCGCCTCCCGCCGGCGCCGAATGCCGCCTGCCGCGAGCTCCAAGGCTCCACGGGAGCTCATCCTCGTCCTGGCCGAAGTCAAGCGCTTCGACGAAGCCAGGCTCGGCCATAAGATCGTTGCTAAGCATCTTCCCGACTTTCCCCTCTACCTTGATCAGGAGACCTTCACGAGCCTGGAGAAGCGCTTCGAGTGGGATCTGGCGCTATGGCACGCGCACGAAGGTCGTCACCTGATGTTGCTCGCGACGATCGGCATCAACACGGCCGGAAGCGCGGAGGTCGACGAGATCACCCTCATGACTTGCAGCCCGGAATGGCTCCCGGTTTCGACGGCCGACGATGCCACTCTGATCGAGAGCCTGGTCGCGGCCCGTCGGCATTTTATCAGAGGGCTCCGCTACCAGACTCCTACCGACATGCCGATCGCAACCGCTGTGCTGACCGACACCGGCAGCCGGGGCGTCGCGATGTTCATCGTGCGCGATGGCGACGAGGACGGGCTAGAGAACTCCAACGAGGAAACAACTGCGTCTTCCCTGGATACCTGGAAATGGATCGTCGACGCCGGCGTCGCTCCCGCATTTCCACCTTCAGCACACCCGAAAGGTTCCCGATGACGAAGAGGCGGATGATCGACACCGACGGTAACGTCACCAAGCTGCCTAGACCCCTAAGCTTGCTGGAGATCGCCGATCTTATTCGGGCCGAATTCCTCGATTCCTTCCCCCTGCCCGGCGGCGAGCGGATGTATCTCGACGACGACGGCCACGCCAAGGGCCTCGCGGTCAACGCGGAGGCGACCATTCTCTATCGTTCAATCTGCCAGCCCGGCACCACCCACGGGATCGTCGGGGACGTCGTGATCGTGCCGGATGCCGATGTTCGTCGCTGACGCCCCTCCCCTCCCCTGCTTCGCGCTTCTAACTGGACTGTGCTCGGCAGTCGTTCTCTCGAGCGGCCTTGCGACGACCGCGACCGCACAGCCTCCAGAATATGGTCAGGCACCACTCGCCGGGTCTGCCCGCGTTGTCGACGGCGACACGTTCGACCTGGTTCACGCCGGCGCAAGCAGCTCGGCCGTCCGCGTGACGAGGATCAGGCTGGAAGGCGTCGATGCCTGCGAGCGAGGCCAGACAGCAGACCTCCATGGTTCCATGTGGCCGTGTGGCACGATCGCGACAAGTTGGTTGATCGAGCAAACGACGGGAGAACTTGTGTCATGCGTACCGAACCAGCGTGACCGCTGGGGGCGGACGATCGCACGCTGTACTGCCCGCGGCCGCGACCTTGCAGCGGCCGGCCTTGCCCAAGGCATCTATGTCGCCTATCGCGTCAAAGGTCAGATCACCGACACTGACTACGGGCGCATCGAGGAGATAGCTCGGCTCGGCAAGCGCGGCATTTGGGCGACGCGTTTCCAGATGCCGTGGGAGTGGCGGCGAAGCCGGCGTTGAATGCGGTTCAGTCCGCCCGCCTGTTGCCTGCATGGGAATTGCGGCCCACCTTTCCGGCTCCGTCTGTCAACGGCTAGAACGTCACCATACTGACGAAGATGGGCCGCGAAGGCACGGCATCGCCAACTGGCGAGAACGCCGCCGCAAAACTCGGCTAGACTGGCCTGTCGCCGGTTTCTTGGGCACCGAGTTAGGGTATCCGATAGAACCGGAGAGCGGGCATGCAACGACGGAAGTTCCGCCGCGAGTTCAAACTTGAGGCAGCAAAGTTGATCGGAACTGGGGTAAGGCGGTGGCACAGGCTGTGCGTGACCTGGATGTGCGTGAGAACGTGTTGCGCAAATGGGTCCGGGAGGCAAAGGGCGAACCCCGCCGGTCCACTTCCCCCCAGCCGGTCACCGCCGCGGGAGATCTCCATCACAGTGCAAAGCCGCAATGGGCCGGGAGCGGACGGACCGGTTTTGGCTGCCGTTGTGCAGAAGGCTACCGTTCGCGGTCGACTCCTTGCTGCCGTTCAACACGAGTTTGTGGAAATCTGCGCTCGCTTCCTTCTGCAGGACGATGGCTTCGACAAGCTCGTGCGCGAGATAATCTAATCTATCAACGAAATTCACTGATTCTAAAAGATAATATGCAGCGTTCACTTCACGATAAGCTGCACTACTGAGCGGTAATCCTGAGTGAATTCAGAGTTTCTAGTGTAATTGTTCCTGTCGGTTTCAATCCGTAGTCTGTCTGGAGTCGCGTTAATGCCTCGCGAGTCCGTGGCCCGACCTTGCCGTCCACGGCGCCGCTATAATATCCAAAGGCAACCATTGCCGCCTGAACCTGGCGCACGATAGCCGCAAACTTGTCGGTGTTCCCAGGGAGTGTGACCGGTCCGGTGCGTGTTGGCGGAACAGGGTCGGGTCCAAGCTCCATAGGTGCGGACAGAGCCGGTGCCGGCGTTGTCGCATAGCTCCCTGTCGCTGGCGAATCGGTGATGGAGGGAGCCGTTGAGGTGCGTGGCGTTGATGCAACTGGCGGCGGCGAGTAGAGGGGCGTTGCGTAGGAAGGCGATGGGCTATAGCTCGGACTATAGTAGCTGCCGCCAGTCGAGGAACGGTGGCTTGTGTGGCTGGCATGGCTTCGGTGCGAGCTATGACTGCGGTGTCCGGCCAACGTATAAACGTGGTCGAGCCTGAAGATGTCGAAAATCGACTTGTTCTTCTCGGGACCAAGGGTTGGCGGTGAGCTGAGGGGAAGGGTAAGGCCCTTTGACGGGAGAAGACCTGCCGCTAGCAGCGAGGGAATGGCAAAAAGCCTGAGTTTCATATGCGAGCAACTCCCTGAAAGCCACGATCCTCTGGATAC
>JAEZMP010000441.1 GCA_023442215.1 Pseudomonadota bacterium | reverse complement strand
CGTTTGCACTTATCACTCCGAAAGGAACGCCATTGTCTGAAATGGAGCTCAGCACCGCGGAAATATCAGTGATTTGATCTACGCCGACCGGCATAAGCCGAAGACCGTACTCACGCATGATTGCCGCTTTAATACCCGGCTCTGTTTGTGCCTCGGCGGATAATATGGCCACACTTTCATAAACTGCGGGCAGAGCTGTCTCGAATTCAAAACGAAGCGTGCCGCTGAACATGGGCTCGAAATCGAGCCGCAGTAGCCCGGCTGCTTCATCGTAACCAATCGCCCATGAAAGTTCGTCCTCAAATCCGTCGGCATCGGTATAGTACACGCCGGCTATTGCATAACCCTCAGCGGGCATAACGAAAAGGCTCACCATTTCCCCCGTATTGCGCTCAATCGTAACGCCTTCCGACGGAACGGGGAGAGGTTCATCCACGATTTGGATGTTTCCGTTGGTGGGCTTTGACAGGAGAATAGTAAACGTCTCAACTTCCCTAAAGCTAACGTTCAGCGTCATGCTTCGCTGCACGTTAAAGACAGTAAACTGACCCGATTCATCAGGCATTTCAGGAAAGCCATCCACCCGCAGTTCGTCTATCATATAACCCGGATCCGGTGTTATAGTAAAAGTGACATCTGCTCCTTGCGCCACCACAGGGTCTTCAGGTGTAAGCGAGCCGTGCTCGCCGACAATCGTGGTAATCGTATATGTGCTATTTTCCGCAAAATCAACCGACATTGTTCTGTCACTCTGAACGTTGTAGAGCGTGATTTGATTATTTTCGTCTACACTGGCAGGATTTCCGTCAACAGTCAGGGATAGAATCCTATATCCTTCATTTGGGGTTATCGTGAACGTTTGATCGCTGCCATGATTAACCTGTGGGTTCATGGGATTGATGGTGCCGTTTGGCCCTATATTTGTCGTAATTGAATGACGGACAGTCCTGAAAACGGCTGACACGGTAAAATTGTCATTGGCGGTGACGGTCCGGCTGAATTCGCCGGTTCTGTCGCCAATTTCTCCGTCTAAGCTGTAAGTCATTTCGCCTATTGTGATGCTTTCAATTTCAAGACCGGCGTTGGGACGCACATCAATGTTGACGTCGCTCCCTTCATCAACGGTTATTGTGGAATTGTTTTTACCCATACCATTAACGCGGATCTCTCCATTTACAACAGGTGCAACGGTAATTGTTTTTGTATTTCTTGTAAAGGAAGCTGTGATGCTGTGTGCTTCCATAACATTGCTGAATGTATACTGGAGAATCGCCCCTTGGGATACGCCATCAACCATGACGTCCGTAATTGAGTAATGGCTGTATGGAATCACATATAGCGTTATGCTGCCGCCTTCCCCAACCGAAATGTTACCTGTTTCCGGAGGTCCGTTTTCTGCTAGCGCTATTTTACCGCCCTCTCCAGCCAATACATTTATGTCATATGGCCCCGCAGCGCCTGCACGCATAGGAAATGAGAGTAACAGCAAAGATAAACACAATATGACCGCAACCGGTTTTTTCACAAGTTCTCCTCCCCTTTAGTTAGAATATTTTTTTATGACGATTCCGTCGTATGGTCCCCCAAAGTTCATCCAGAATAACAGCACTCCATGCAGTAAAAAAACACTCATTTGCATCCATCTGAAAAATGGAAATTCGTGTCTGACCTGTAGTGTCAGCATTATCTATTGTGATATACAATCCTTCTGTTTGTTGCGTATCGTAAACTGTCAAAGTGCCGATGGTGCTGTTTGAAGGATCAAGGCGCAGCCCTAACGCTTCAATGATATCGTACAGTGCATTGAACACGATGCTTTTTTTAAAGGGAAAGCATTGGCTCTGTGTCTCCACGTTCGCTCACCTCCGATTATAGTTTAAATGAGGTACCTCCTCGAAGGGCAGGCAGGAAAAAGTATAGGAGGTGCAAACAGAGGTATAGTTTCGGTATAGGTTACTTAATGGGCAATAAATAGTGTTCATGCTATTGGGACTTTAATAATTCTTCGCAATATGATATAAATTTAAGATACAAAGTTGAAAGCAGGCGAATTTTAGTGAAAAACAGCTCTATAAATGCGGTACACCAAAGATATTTGCTCGTTGCCGCGCTGATCGGCTTGGGTTTTTTATGGAGCGGAACGGCATATATGATGCAGGCGTTCCGGCTGCTAAGCTTCCTTGACGGGGGTACGGTGAACTTGCTGGTCTGCGGTCTTTATTATGTCTGCCAGGCAGCCGGTGTTGGGATTGTTGCCATACTTTTTGCAAAACGCTCTGCTGTTGCCGGCGGGCGCGCACTGCCATTTTATATCAGCATTGCTATGGTCGCATGCACTGGCATAGCTATGTTTTCGACTTCCATTGGCGTTATGATAGCCGCCGGTACGCTACTGAACCTGATGATAGGTATGCTTTCCGCTTGCTATATTACAAGGCTTTCCACCGACGTTCCTCAGCACAGGCGTGGGCTTGTATTCGGTACCGCATATGCTTTCGGCAGCGGTGGCACATGGCTTATGTCTTTACCGATGGATGGCAAATATCTCTGGAATAGCGATAGCTTTTTTGCCATAATCGCGCTGGCCGCTATTTCACTGCTGCTTGTGTGGCGGCTACCTCATCTGTGCGAACAAGAACGCGAAAGCAGCCATCAGCTCTTAGGATTCAACAAAAAGCTGATATGGCTTGCTGCGGCAGTGATCTTTCTGGTATGGATGAAAAATACGCTTGGGTTTTCCTTTCCGCTGAAAAGCGCATCAGGTAGCGTATATATAGAATTCACGCGTGCATTCTACGCGGTCGGCCTTATCATCGCAGGGCTTGTCAGCGATAAAAACCGGCGTTTGGGCGCAATATGTTGCTTGGCAGCACTGGCTTTTCCCTTCGCGGCGCGGGCGCTTGGCGATAACATGGTCGGTGAGGCTTTGATGTGGGTACTTGCATACCTGTTTTTGGGATTCTTGTCGGTTTTTCGCACACTTGTTTTTGCGGATATTTCAGCAAACATGGTGTTGCCTGCGTTAGCCACATTGGGCCTTTTGTCGGGGCGACTTGGGGAGGCGATGGGCACGGTTGGCGCAAGTTTTCTTAGCGGTACGCCGCTCGTCGTGGTCGCTGCTATACTATTCGCTCTGGTCATAGCGCTTTTCTTTCCACTTTATCATAAGGTGTTCATATCCTCTGTAAGCCCTGAGGATGCAGAGCAGCAGCGATTTGCGGAGTATGTGACTCGCTTTGGCTTCTCGGCGCGCGAACAGGAAATACTCGCCCTAATTCTACGTGGCAAGTCAAACGCCGAAATAGCCGGCGCACTGTACATTGCTGAAAGCACGGTGAAATTCCACGTAGGCAATATCTTTAAAAAAACAAACCTATCAAGTCGTTCGGATTTGAAAGCCAGTTATATGCTTGGCGACAAGCCCCAATAATATGCTTTTGTATCGTTCACAATGCAGTCTCGAGACTTTTGAGGGTCAGCGGTAAGTTTTTTAAAGTTATATCCAAATCCTTTATCGCGCGGTTGTCAAGCCCAACGATAGCTACCAGCAGCATGCCAACTTTGAGGGCAACTTTATTTTTATAACTTGCGCTGAAAGCCGAGTGAGGACTTACAAGGGTAGTATTAAGTGTTGTTTTTTCTAAACCTGCCAGTTCGTCTTTGACATAATGTAAAACGTATAAAATGGCGACGTGTAAGC
>JAEZMP010000438.1 GCA_023442215.1 Pseudomonadota bacterium | reverse complement strand
TTCTCGGCAATGCCCGCAAGATGGCGGATCTCGGACAGTCTTTCGGCGCCGGCCTGACGGAAGCCGAAATCGACCACATGCGACGAAACGAATGGGCGCTCACCAGCGAAGATATTCTCTGGCGACGTAGCAAGCTCGGCCTGCGGCTGCGCGAGGCACAGGCGCAGGAGATCGACCGCTATCTGACCGGCCTTTCGCAGGTCGCCTGAGGCCCGGCGCGTAAGACCGGATGGCATTCACGCGCTCGCGGCCCGCGCCGCGAACGGAACACCGGCGGAAGCCGCACAATGACGGCCGCGAGGCCGCCAACGAACGGGTCGCCGACGAAGCGCCCGTCAAGGGAGAGAAACCCAGGGCCGACTATCCCGGGTCGATACACACCGCATAAGAACGGGTGAAGACATGTATCTGGGGATCGACCTCGGCACGTCCGGGGTGAAGGCCATCCTCATGGATGGCGACCAACGCATCGTCGCGGAAGCGTCGTCCCGGCCGCTGGCGGTCGAGAGACCTCATCGCGGCTGGTCGGAGCAGCATCCGCACATCTGGTGGGATGCCGTCTGCGAGGCACTGGATCGCCTTACCGCAAGCCATCCGCGGGAGCTTTCCGCCGTGCGCGGCATCGGCCTGTCCGGCCAGATGTATGGCGCGACGATGCTGGACGCCGCCGACCAGCCCATCCGGCCCGCGATCCTCTGGAACGACACCCGCTCGACGGCGGAATGCCGGCTGATGGAACAGCGCGAGCCGGATCTGCGCCGCATCGCCGGACGGCGCGCCACGCCCGGCGTCACCGCACCGAAGCTGATCTGGATGCGGGAGCACGAGCCGGACAATTTCGCCCGCATCCGGACGGTGCTGCTGCCGAAGGACTATGTCCGCCTGCGCCTGACGGGCGAGAAGGTGTCCGACATGGCGGATTCCTCCGGCACGCTCTGGATGGACGTCGCCGGGCGCGCGTGGTCCGACCGGTTGCTGGCGGCAACCGGCCTCGACACCTCGCAGATGCCGCGCCTCGTCGAGGGCACGGAACCGGCCGGCACGCTGCTGCCGGGCCTCGCCGACCGCTGGGGAATGGTCAACCGGCCGGTCGTGGCCGGCGGCGGCGGCGACAATGCCTGCGGCGCCTGCGGAAGCGGCATCGTCGAAGCGGGAGACGGCACGGTCTCCCTCGGCACGTCCGGCGTCCTGTTCGTCGCCACCGGCGAGGCGCGGCCCAGCCTCGACCATGCAATCGAGACGCTCTGCCATTCCGTTCCCGGCGTCTGGCACCAGATGTCGGTGATCCTGTCGGCGACATCCTGCCTCAACTGGCTTGCGTCGGTGCTGAAGCGGCCGGCGGCGGACCTCGTCCGCGACCTCGGCGAGGCGCCGAGGCCGGCGAGCGGCCTGTTGTTTCTTCCCTTCCTCGACGGCTGCTGGAGCCCCCAGGATGACGCCGACATCCGCGGCGCCTTCATCGGGCTCGAGCACGGCACCGACGAAAGGGCGTTGACGTTCGCGGTGCTGCAGGGCGTGGCGTTCGCGCTCAATGAGGCGGCGAACGGATTTCGCGACAACGGCGCCCGTTTCGACCGGCTGCTCGGCATCGGCGGCGGCTCGCGCTCGCCGCTGTGGATGTCGATGGTCGCGAACGCACTCGGCGTCGGCATCGACATTCCGGCGGCGAGCGAGCTTGGCGCGGCCTTCGGCGCAGCCCGCCTCGGGCTCATCGCCGCGACCAACACCCCGCCCTCGGACGTGCTGAAACGCCCGCCGATCGCGCGGTCTATCGAGCCCGATCCCGCGCTGGCCGAGAGCAACGGCGATGCCTTCGAACAATGGCGCGCCCTTTACGCGCCCGTCCGGGCGGCTTCCGCCGCCCTGCGCACCCGCGCCTGACCGCACCGTTCGGTGTCGAAAGCGCCGAACACCCCGATCAGACGCGGTTCACCGATCCGGCTCGTCCGCGACCGGCCTCACGCTCGAAATCCGGAAGACAACGCCACTGACGCCGCAAGCGGCGCAGCAAGGCGAAGCAACAATAATCAGGGAGGAAGAGACGATGAACGACACCACAGAATTTAAAGGGGCTGCCGACCTCGATGGCGACACCATGTCCACCGGCAACGACGGCCAGGGCGGGGGCCGTTTCCAGATTTCCCGGCGCGGCCTGCTGACGGCCGGCACGGCATTGCTGGCCGCGCAATATCTCGGCGTCCGCCCGAGCTTCGCAGCCGACTACAAGTTCGCCGCGGCCCTCGGCTGGACGACCTACGATTCCGGCCGCCACCTTCAGGACGGCTTCAATGCGGCGGTGAAGGAACTGGGCGGCACGCTGACCACCACCGATGCCGGCTTCGACGCCAAGAAGCAGTCGGACCAGATCGATTCCCTCGTCGCCACCAAGCCCGATGCGCTGTTCATCACGCCGGCGGACGCCGTCGCGATCGCGCCGGCGGTGCAGCGGGCGCTGAATGCCGGCATTCCGGTGTTCGCCGCCGACAGCATGGTCCCGGGCGTCGCGGTCAACACCACCGCGATGTCGAACAATTTCGGCATGGGCTTCTACACGGGCGACTACATCGCCCGTAAGCTCAACGGCAAGGGGCCGATCGCCCGCGTGCTGCTGCCGCAGAACGAAAGCTGGGACCAGCGCACGCTCGGCATGGAATGGGCGCTGAAGCGTTATCCGGACATCAAGATCGTGACGAGCTGGGCGTTCGCGCTGGCGGGCAACGTCACGCCGCGCCAGGCGGTGGACAATATCCTGACCGCCCACGACGACCTCGCCGCCGTGTGGTGCGCCTGGGACGGCGCGGCGGTGGAAGGCACGCTTGCAGCCCGCGCCGCGGATCGTCCGAACCTGATCATCACCGGCATCGACGGTGGCTCGCAGGCCTTCAACTACATCGCCGCCGGCTCGCAGCTGAAGCTCACTATGGCGCAGTCGTTCTACGAGATGGCCTATCTCGACGTGTTCTACGCGCACGAGCATCTCGCGGGCCGCAAGACCCCGCGCACCGTCATCACCCCCGCCTATGCCGTCACCCAGGAGATGCTCAAGGCCGGGCTGCCGGACGATTACGACGTTCCCGGCCGCGCCGGCGAACTCGGCTGGGTCCGCGCCGTTCCGACATTCTTGCCCGGGCTGACCAGCCGGAACATCTGTGAGGGAGGTCACGCGGTGGCCCAACCGATCCTGACCATATCGCGGCTCGCCAAGCGCTTCGGTGCCGTGCAGGCGCTGGACGATGTGGATTTCACGCTGGAGCGCGGCGAAATCCACGCCCTGCTCGGCGTCAACGGCGCCGGCAAATCGACCTTCATCAAGATCCTGTCCGGCGTCTACACCAAGGACGAGGGCACGATCGACATCGACGGCCGCGCCGTGGAGTTCCGTTCCCCGCGCGACGCCCTCGCCGAGGGCGTGGCGGCGGTGCAGCAGCACCCCGAACTGGTGGCGGACCTGACCGGGTACGAGAATATATTCCTTGGGCTCGAAGGCGCGCGGCGCGGTTTCTTCAGCCGCATCGACCGGCAGGCCATGAAGCAGCGCGGCGATACCCTGCTCGCGCGCTTTCCCGTGAACATCGATCTTTCCCGCCGGGTCGCGA
>JAEZMP010000389.1 GCA_023442215.1 Pseudomonadota bacterium | reverse complement strand
CGTGCTCTATACCGACCGCATGATCGCGCGCTCGTTCATGACGGCCGAGGCGATGCGGGCCCGGGCGGCAACGCCGGTCGCGGAGATATTGCGGGAGGTCGGCGTCCCGGAACCGACCTGAGCCTAGCCTGCCATCCAGCCGCGCGGTCGCGTCCGCGGCCATTCCGACAGACCACCCGACCCGAGAAGCCTTCGATGCACGCCCCCCAGATTGCCGCCTTCGTCCTTGCCGCGGTGCTCGCCCTTCCCGCAGCGGCCGTCGCCCAGACGCCCCAACTGGTTCCTCCCGCCGCCGCCGTGTGCGAGGCGCTCGCCGTGAAGATGCGCAAGGCCGTGCGGCTGCCGTTCGTCACCGCCGATATCGACTTCACCGATCCGATCAGCGGCTGGCGTGGCCGGGCCTGCCGGATCGCCGGCAGCGGCAAAGGCCTCGCCTACACATCGCTGGAAACGGCGCTGGCCGCCATACAGAAGCCGTTCGCCGACTGGAGGCTCGACAAGTCGCGCACCGCGACAAGCCCGAACGGCGAGATGAAGAGCTTCAAGAAGGACGATCTCATCGCCGTCGTTTCCGCCGAATGGAACCCGCCTCCCGGCGCCTGCCCTGCCGGCGAGCCCGTGGCGGACTGCACGGTGAAGCCGGCGCGCAAGGTCTGGTCCGTCACGGTCGACCTCATAGAGCGGGCCCGCTGAACGCGGTCACGACCGCGTCAGACGTCTCACATTCGCCGGATGGCGCCGCCATATGGTTCGGCGTCCGATTGCCCTGGAGACATGATGAACATCGAACCGTCCCGGCCCGTTTCGTTTCATGGGCGCGTCGCCGCCTTCGCGCGAGCGGAAGCGGCGCTGCTGATCGCCTTCCTTGCGGTCTGTGCGCTGATGTCGGTGTTCTGGATGGTCGCCGATGCGGTGGTGGAGGGCGAGGGCGCGGCGCTCGATGCCGGCATCATCACCGCCTTCCGCGATCCGGCCGATCTCTCGCGCGCCATAGGGCCGTTCTGGCTGCAGGAAGCCGCGCGCGACGTGACCGCCCTCGGCAGCACGGTCGTGCTGATCTTCGTGCTGGCGGTCGGCGTCGGCTATCTCTGGCTGACCCGTCGCCGGGGCGATGCGGTGCTCTTGCTGATCGCGGTCGTGGGCGGGCAAATGCTGTCGTCGGGCCTGAAGTGGCTGTTCGCCCGGCCGCGGCCGGATATCGTGCCGCATCTCGTCGAGGTATCGACCGCGAGCTTTCCGAGCGGACATTCCACGCTGTCGGCCGTCGCCTACCTCACCATCGGCGCCCTGATCGCCCGCGTCCACACCCGCAAGCGCGTGAAGCTCTACGTGCTCGGCATGGCCGTGGTGCTCACCGTCGCCATCGGCATCAGCCGCGTCTATCTCGGCGTGCACTGGCCTTCCGACGTGCTGGCAGGCTGGGCGCTCGGTGCAGGCTGGGCGCTCGCCTGCTGGTCGGTCGCCGTCCGCCTGCGGCGCACGGTGACGGTCGACCCGCCGGAAATCTCGTCGTGACCGGGCGCGTCAGACCACGACGGTGACCGACTGGGACGCGCGCGTGAGGCCGGTATAGAGCCAGCGCGCGCGATCCTCGCGGAAGGCGGCGCTCTCGTCGAACAGCACCACCTTGTCCCATTGCGAGCCCTGCGCCTTGTGGACCGTCAGCGCATAGCCGTAGGTCATCTCGTCGAAGTGACGCAGCACGTCCCAGGCGAGTTCGCCCTCCCGGCCCTGAAAGAAGAACGGGTGGATCGAGACGCGCCGGCGCTTGCGCGCCGTGCCGGCCTCTTCCGGATCGATATGAAGCTGCACCACGCGCTCGTCGGCCGAAATCACCTCGGCGACCGACCAGATGCCGCCGTTGAGCAGCCCCTTCGACCGGTTGTTGCGCAGGCAGACGAGGCGTTCGCCGACGCCGGGCACCGCACCCTCATATCCCTTCAGCGCCCGGAGGCGGCCGTTATAGAGGTGGCGTGTGCGGTTGAGCCCGACCAGCACCTGATCGGCGTCCACGACGTCGTCCGGATTGAGGTCGCGCCGCGACACCACGCTGCTGCCGCCATAGGAGCCGGGCAGCACCGGGCGTCCCTCGCGCACGTCCATGGAAAGCCGGATCAGCGGATTGTCGCGCGCCTGCCGGTGAACCTCCGTCAGCATCACATCCGGCTCGGCGGCGGTGAAGAAGCCGCCACCCTTGACCGGCGGCAACTGCGCGGGATCGCCGAGCACAAGCACCTTGGTGCCGAACGCCAGCAGGTCCTTGCCGAGCGCCTCGTCGACCATGGAGACCTCGTCGACGATCACGAGTTCCACATCCTTGACGGCGCTGTCGCGATTGAGCGCGAAGCGCGGGGCGCCCTCGTTCTCGTCCTCAAGCTTGTAGATCAGGCTGTGCAGGGTCGAAGCGCCGGTGCAGCCGCGCGATTGCAGCACCAGCGCCGCCTTGCCGGTGAACGCGGCAAACGCGACCTTGCCGCCGACATCGGCTGCGATCGCCTTGGCAAGCGTCGTCTTGCCGGTGCCGGCATAGCCGAATAGCCGGAACACCTGCTGGCTGCGGATCGACGGGCCACGGCCGGACAGCCAGTCCGACACCCGCGCCAGCGCCGTTTCCTGCTGGGGCGACCATCGCGGTTCGGGCATGGAGAACGCTCGCTTCAAGAACAAGGCAGCCGCGACAGCGGGCGACCGCCGCCGATTCTGCGCGTCGCCAGAATGCCGGGCCGGTGGGTCTTTGTCACTCCGGCGCCGCGGAACGCCCTTCACCGCCGAACGTTGATCCTCCGCACGAAGGAAGGCCCATTGCGTTTTTTTTCGTAGGGAACCGCGACGTGTCTGCGTTTCAAGGTCATGACAGGGACGAAAGAGGTAAATTTCCCCCGGACATCCTGATGTCAATTCCTGCGGGACGAGACAAATCCGTCAGACCGTGACGGGCTCAGCTAGATCGCAGTCGAATAAGACAAGCGACAAAGACATATAATCCTCCATCGACGGAGTAAACCGATGAAGAAGATCATTCTCCTTGCGAGCGCACTGTCGCTTCTGGCCGCGCCGGTCCTGGCGCAGGACATGGACGATGCCGATGCCCCGCCCGTGGCGGCCGCGCCGGACGACAGCCAGCCCGCGCCGCCGATGGCGGGCCCGCAGGACGGACCGCGCGACCACATGCGTCCAGACGGTCGCGGATGGCGCGGGGGACCGGGCATGATGATGCGTCCGGGCGCCGGCATGCCGTTCCCGCCGACTAAGGGGGCGGTGTTCGTGTTCGATCGCGGCGGACCGGGCGGACGGATCATCGTCAAGTGTGCCGACGAGGATTCGACTCAGGCCTGCGTGCAGGCCGTGACGCCGCTCATCCAGCAGCAGATGGACATGCTGAGCAAGATGCCGCCGCCCCCGCCGCCGCACGGCAAGCCCGGGCCGAAGGGCGCCCCGCCGGCGCCGCCTGCCCCGCCCGCGCCGTAATCTTCGCTCGACCGGAGTGATGCGCCTGCCTTCGGGATATCCGGAGGCAGGCGTTTTCGTCTGGAGAGCCGGCGACGGACGTGGGTTCGCTCCCCATCGCCAGACCGCGCTTTTCTGACGGCCTCACACATGGCCCGCGATGAACCGCTTTGCGCGCGCCAGCCTCGCCTTGCTGCCAACCGTCGGTCCAGGAAAGGCGCGACGCGGTGCATTCGATGGGTTGCCGTTCGACTGTGCAACAATCCGTTTGAACCGGTTCCTCGCGCCCCTCCTGCGCACATCAGGACATTTTTTACAGGCGAGTCTTTCGTATTATTCAGTATTAACTCAAATATTAAAAAATATTAAAAACCCATTCAACGGTGAATTCATTGAAATATTATCTGCATTATCGAATTCGGAATATACAACGTCAAAATTTGGATGTATTCCTCCACCATTGATCGCCTGCGGGCCATCGCAGCGAACTGCGAGGCGTCGTCCCGGTCTTGGCTACCGGCAGCATCTCGCTCGTCCGCCAATGTCCGGCCCGCCATGCGCGTGTTTCGGGAATGCAGACCAGAGGCATCAGCCGGATGCAGAACACCAGAGTGAGCCCGCAGCCTTCGGGCACCCAGCCCGGACCTGCACACTTCGGAGACAGACAGGGCTTCAAGGCCATGCACCAGCCTTCGACATCGCGAGACCGCGGCGCCCGCCCGCTTTCGGCACGGCGCGCCCGGCACGAGGCTCGTCAGGCCGGGTATTCCGGCAAGCGACTTCCGGCCGGTCACCCTTACGCCGTGCTGCCGACGTGGACGCCCTATTTCATCGCGCGGGTGTTCGGCCTGATCGACGGCCTTGTCCGCCGCCAATCATGACGACGCGTTATCGGTGAAGTAGCGGACGAGAACGTCCACGGCCGCGCCGAAGTCTTCAAGGCGCATGGCTTCGTCGGGATTGTGGCTGCCGTTCTGGTTGCGCACGAAGATCAGGGCCGAGGCGATGCCGGCGGCCGAAAAGGCCGCGGTGTCGTGCCCGGCGCCGCTCGGCATCTCGCGAAACGGGATCGCCGCCGCCGTGGCTGCCTCGGCAAGGCCGCGCCGGAGTGCCGCGTCGAGTTCGGCCGGCTGGCTGCCGGTGCGCTCGCCCCAGTCGAAGCGCACGCCGCGTCGCCGGGAGATGTCCGTAGAAACCCGGCCCAGTTCCTCCTCGATGCGCGTCAGCACGTCGGCCGACCGGCTTCGCACGTCCAGGCAGAACGCGACCTCACCGGGCACCTTGCTGAAGGCGTGGAGTTCCGGCGGCGTGGCCACCTGCCCGACGGTGATGGTGGCCTCCTGCCCCTCGGCCTCAAGGCGCGCCCAGAAGGCATCAAGGGCCACGATCAGCTCGGAGAGCCCGAAGACCGCGTCGACCCGATGCCCGCGCGGCACGGCGCCGGAGTGCCCCCATTCGCCGAGGCACCGCGCGTTGCGGTACCGGAAGCTGCCGGCGATGGCGGTCACGAGGCCGACCGGCAGGGCTTCGGCCTCGAGGACCGGGCCCTGCTCAATATGCACCTCGATGAAGCCGTGTACCTGTTCCGGCCGGAGATGGGCCCGCCCGGTGGCGATGTCCTCCGGCCGCCAGCCGTGCGCCGCCATATGCGCCGCGAGCGTCTTTCCGGTGTCCGCGCGCACAGTCTCCAGCGCGTCCGCCGGCAATCGGCCGAGCGCGGCGCGGCTGCCGAGATAGGACACCGGGAACCAGGTGCTTTCCTCGGCGCGGATGGCCATCACCGTGATCGGCCGGCGCGGCCGAACACCGCGCCGCTTCAGCAAGGAGACGACGGACAGCCCCGCGATCACGCCAGCGGCGCCATCGAAGTTGCCACCGTGCGGCACGGAATCGAGGTGAGAGCCCACGATCCAGCCGGGCAGCCCCGGCTCCCGCCCGGCATAGGTGAGGTAGAGATTGCCGACACCATCGGTTTCAATGTCGAGGCCGAGCTCGCGGCCGACCTCCGTCATCAGCCGGTGCGCATAGCCCTCGCCCTCGCCGAACGCGGCCCGTGTCACGCCCGGGTCGTCGGACGTGTGGGCAAGCAGTTCGTCGAACAGCCGTTCGGCAAGCGCGAGACCGGAATTCGAGAGAGCCGGATTCGAAACAGCGGTCATCACGGCTTTCCTGCGGTGAAGGCGGCGGCGCGGCCGGGCCACGCCGCAGGATTGACGATGTGGGGAGGCCGGCGGCCGGCGAGAACGTCGACCACCTGGGAGGCCGAGAGCCGCGCCATCCGTTGCAGAGCCTGCTCGGTGGAGCCGGCGACATGGGGTGTCAGCACGATGTTCTCGTGCTCCCTCAGTCGGGAATTCGCCGGCAACGGCTCGTCGGCGAACACGTCGAGCCCGGCGCCGGCGAGGTCTCCCGCGGCCAGCGCGTCGCAGAGCGCGTCCTCGTCCACAAGCGCCCCGCGCGCGGTGTTGACGAGGAAGGCGCCCGGCTTCATCCGCGCCAGCATCCGGCGATCGATCAGGTGGCGGCTCGACGGCGACAGCCGCAGGTGCAGCGACACCACGTCGCTTTCCGCAACGAGCGCTTCCAGCGAGGCCATCGGCTCCACGCCCGCAGCCCGCAGGTCCGCCGACCTGCCGCTCGGGGACCAGCCGATGACGCGCATACCCAATGCCGCCGCCAGCCGCGCGGTCTCGCGACCGATCAGGCCGAAGCCGACGACGCCGAAGGTCGCGCCAGCGAGTTCAATCATGCGCGCGCGATATTTGAAGCCGTCGTCACCGGCCCGCGTCGCGCGGTCCCCGGCGACCACGCCCTTGGCGAGCGCTAACGCCAGCGCAAGCGTATGCTCGGCCACCGAGAGCACGTTGGCCTCGGGCGTGTTGACGACGAGGATGCCGAGTTCGGTCGCGGTTTCGACCGCAACCCGGTCGTAGCCGGTTCCGTGGACGCTGACCACCGCGAGACCGGGCGCCGCACGCATCGCTTCCGCTGTGAAGCCGGCATTGCGGGTAATGACCGCCGCGACGCCGGGCGCCTGCGCCACCATTGCGCCCGGATCGGAAAGCACCGCCGCGATGCCCGCCTGCTCCAGCAGCGCGAGCCCGGCCGGATGGATCGGCTGGACGATGAGGCAAGAAGGCATGTGGAACCCGCCGCGGGGAAAGACCGATTGCATTTTTATGGTATGCCAAGCGAAGTCGCAATGGCGAGCGACCTCGGGCGACATGACTGTCGACGCCGTGGCTTCATGGCGGCCGAGACGACCGCAGCAACCTCGCGATCCGCATTTCCAATCGCGGACGGTCCGGCAGCGGCCGTGTCAGGTTACACCGGCGCAGACCTTGGAAAACACCGCCCCGGCCGGGCGTTACTTCGCACAACTGCATTCTGACCGGTTTTGGCCAGCAACGGCACCACTTCCCACATCAATTCAGAAAAATGCCGCATGTAGTTCGGCCGAATCGCGTTGCCGGACCGCGGCAACGATGATAATTTATATGCATACAAATCGAGTGCGGGTCTCTCATCCTCGTCATCGGCAATCCTTCTTGCGCCCCGGGCGGTGCCTTTTCCTGGCATCGCTACGGCCGAGGTGTCGCGACTTCGCCGGAAAGCAACGTCGAGCCTTGCGCATCGGCGAGCCGGCGGGTCGGAGGCAACGCAATGTGATCCGGCTGGGGAGATACGCTTTCGTTCAATAGGTTACGGGCATTCCGGTTCCGCTTATCGGCCGGGCCGGGCAGAAAGGTCGCTTGGCACACTTCCATGGGCTGCGATACGCGCTATATGTGAACCCTGATATTCAGCTTCTGCATCCGTTCGACCCCCCATTGTGACGGATGCAGATTTGCCGCCCGGTTCCCCCCCAAGCTCCGGGCGGAAGAGGTCGCCCCTGGCTATCCCCCCAAGCCAGCTGGGGGCGACCTCGATGTCCCCCTCCTCCGCGCTTTGCCCGGCCTCTTCCTCGGATCGGCAGCCTGTTGCGCAGGCCAGTTTTTCGTTTGCAGGCAAAAGGCATAACCACAACCCTTAGCTGCGTCTGGCGACCGAAACATCGGAGCCATCCTTGCGTTGAAGCGCGCCCGTGGCGGACTCGTCTCCGGCTGGCGCTGTGCGTGATGATGCCGCAAAGAATTTCCCTGATAGATCGCGTCGATCTTCGAGCGGCCCACCCTTCCGATGCCTTCGCAGTAGGGGTTGCGACCGATGGTCAACGAAATCGATTAACGTGCATTCTGTCGATTGCAACGAGCCTCAAAAGCCCTGCTTGCGACTTGAAGGCGGCAGCGGGAATGACCTAGTGTCGTCGTGCAATCAACGCGCGTAAGGCTCGCTATGGATCGCCGCGAGAAGAGGCAGGCTCAGTACGTCCTCGCGAACATGGTCGTCGATCTTGTTCGCAGTCGCGGCCTGAAGGCCGGGCATCATCTGACCGAGCAATGGCTCGCCGAAGAACTGTCCGTTTCGCGAACGCCGATCAGGGCGGCGCTCAGGCTTCTGGCGGACGCCGGCCTGGTCGAATCCCGCGCCCGATACGGGTTCTTTCTGGCGAAGGATGCGGACCGGCTCGACCGGACGCAAAGCCTGACGGTGCCGGCGACGCCCGAACAGGAACTCTACGCAGCTGTTGTCCGCGACCGCGTTTCCGGCAGGCTTCCGGATTCGATGACGCAGACCGAATTCGTCCGTCGCTACGCGGTGAACCGCATCGTGCTGCTGCGCGTGCTGTCCCGCATGGCGGACGAGGGACTGATCGCCCGCAACAAGGGTCAGGGGTGGACCTTCCAGCCGGGCCTCGATTCCGCGCGGGCGCTGCGGGCAAGCTACGATTTCCGCATAACGCTGGAGCCGGCCGGCCTGCTGCTGGCGAGCTTCTCCGCCGATCCGACGGTGCTTGGCCGGCTGCGATCGGACCACGAGACCGTGCTGGCGGCCGCTTCGCCCCCGCGACCCGGCGTCCTGTTCGAACTCGACGCGGCCTTTCACGAGACGTTGGCCTCGTTCTCGGGCAACCCCTATTTCGTCCAGGCAATCCAGCAGCAGAACAGGCTGCGGCGGTTGCTCGAATATCAGGGATACGAGAACCGCCATCGCATCCGCGTCTGGATCTCGGAGCATCTCGCGGTGCTCGAAGCGCTCGCGAACGGCGACCGGCAGCAAGCCGCTCGCCGCCTGACCGCCCACCTCGAGAACGCCCTTTCCGCGTCGCCAAGCCCGGACGCGGCCGCGCAGATCGTCACCGCTCACCATGCGACAGCGCGCGGCGCAGCCTGGACGGCCGGCCTCGATCCCGTGCCGAACGCCCATGCCGGTGCCGGGCCCTAGCGGCCGGCAGGCCGGGCGGCTGCGGCGACGGATCGTTTCTGACGAGCGTACATCAGAAGAATTGCAAGTGGGACAAATCCCCGGTACACCAATGATCGACATCATGTCGATCATTGTATTCGTTGATAAAATGCCGACATTGAGTGCAATCGGGAACTGGGAGTAGAGGCGGTCGTGGTCGAGGACAATCCATCGCGGCGGCTCGCGCACAGCGTTCACCGACGTCTCGAAGACATGATCTTCACCGGCAAGCTGCATGGCGGCGAGGTCATCACCGAACGGCGCCTCGCCGAGGCGCTCGAAGTTTCGCGCACGCCGTTGCGCGACGCCCTGCTCATGCTGGAGAGCGAAGGCCTCCTGAAGCGGCGCGGTACGCGCTACCTCGAAGTCCGGCAGATGACGGTGCCGGAATATATGCAGATCCTGAACATCCGCCGGCTTCTGGAGCCGGAGGCCGTCCGACTCAGCGTCGGCCGGATAGACCGCGCCCTGCTCGCCGATGTGCGTGCGGAACTGGAAGCAGTGCTGAGCCAGGTGG
>JAEZMP010000303.1 GCA_023442215.1 Pseudomonadota bacterium | reverse complement strand
GATCGCTGACGTCGGCCCGGAAAAGGCGGGAAATGACCCGCCCGAGGCAACCGGATGCACGACCCACCTTGCCCTCCAAAACCAGCCGGGCCCGCTGCCGTTGCGCGCAAACGCGCGCGGCAGCGGGCCCGGCCGCCGCTCCGGCGGGCCTCGCGTCCGTCACAACCGCGGGCCGGCCGGGCGAGGGGTGCCGCCGGGATCAGGCGGCGGCCTGGTTGATCGAGCCTTCCGCCAGCGTCGTCAGCTTCTGGTCGGTCGCCTTCTCCTCCTCGAGCGTGCGCTCCAGGATGTCGGCGCAATCGTTGCGGCCGAGCCGGCGCGCCCAGGCGACGAGGCTGCCGTAGCGGGTGATCTCGTAGTGCTCCACCGCCTGTGCCGCGGCGATCAGGGCGGCGTCGAGCACCTGCTTGTCGGCCACGTCGCCGGCCACTTCCTCGGCTTCCTTGATGATGCCGTCGATGGCCGGGCAGGTGACGGCGTCGGGCGTGACGCCATGCATCGAGAACACCTGCTCGAGCCTGCCGACATGGCCCTCGGTCTGCTGCAGGTGGGCGTTGAAGCCCGCCTTCAGGTTGGTGTTCGTCGCCTTGTCGATCATCTTCGGCAGGGCTTTCAGGATACGCTTCTCGGCGTAGTAGATGTCCTTCAGCTGGTGCACGAACAGATCGTCGAACGTCTGGATGTCCTTGGTGAAAAGACCCATTTCTTCGCTCCTTGTCTTCCCTCGTCGGGAAGAGCGCGCGTGAAAATACCGGTCCGGACCGCATGGCGGTTCCGGACCTTTGGAAGGGCTGGCCGGCCGACGGGACGGCGACGGCCTCCCGCTCAGCGGTGCATGCGGCTCTGGAGCACGCCGATCGCGTAGCCCGCGACGGTCGCGGCCAGCAGCGCGAGAATGCTGTTCTCGCCGATCCGGCGGGTCACCGCCTCGTTGCCCTCGCGATAGAGCTCCCGCCCCTGAACGAGGCCTTCCTCCGCCGCGTTCACGGCGTGCCGGCCATGCTCGCGCACGGTCTCACCAGTGTCCCTGAGGCCCGCTTTCGCCCGGCGCGTGGTGTCGCCGATGCGGTCCTCCATGTCGTTGGCCCAGTCGCGGAAGTTGCCGCTCGCGGCTCCGACCGCCGAAACGGCCTCTTCCGCCGCCTTGGACGCCTTGTTCGCAACGGTCTCATTGTCTTTCATCGGATGTCCCTCCTGTTTGTCTGTGGGCGCCGGCCGGGTTCGGCCTGTGGCGCGTCATGAATTGTCGTTGGTCAGGACCGCGGCCGGCCGGCAGAGGGCACGGCCGCGCCGGAAAGCGGCCAGGTCCAGAACGCCGTCGCCGCCGCCATGGCGTGCAGCGAAAGCGCCATCATCGCCGGCATCGCCGCCCACGGGCCCATCGCCCACGGCGTCGTCGCCTGCATCCAGGGCGCCGTGACCGGCATCGCCATCCGTGGACCCGCGCCGGCGATCGCCGGCATCATCTCCGCAGCCGCCCGCGGCAGGGTGGCCGCCGCCGACATCATCGCGCTGGCGGCCGCCGCGGCCGGCTCCGTCACGCCCTGAAGGTTGTCCGGCAGCACCGACGAAGCGGCCGCCGACATCGCGTCCACGGTTCGCTCTCCGGCATCGTTCGCCGCCGCGACGGTGTCCTCCGTCGCCTTCAGAGCGGTTTCGCCCGTGGCGCGGGCGGCCTTGCGGGTTTCGGCACCCGCTTCGGCCGCGGCGTCGGCCGTGTCCTTGATCGCTTTCGCGGCTCTTGCCATCGTCTGCTCTCCGTTGTGTCGCGATCCGCCGGTCCGATCCGGATCCGGACGGAATGGCGCCGGGCAGCCGGTGTGGCGTCCCGGGCCGGCTGCGGTCTGCGCGGCTTGCAATCGGTGAGTAAACGGGCGGCGAGCCACGCCCGTTCCCGACCGGCCGCGCTTCCGGTCGCTGGCGGACCCAGCCCACGCGCCGGGGAACGGAACGCGCCTGCCCGCGTTCGGAAGCGGCGCAGCCATTGGGCCGTCGGCCGGTCCGCCTGCGCGGGAGGGCGCGGGACATGATCGATCTTCCCTTGGAATGGGAGCGGCTGGAGGCAGTGCTGCGCCTCGCCGTCGCCGCCGCGATCGGCATGATCGTGGGTCTGAACCGCGACATGCGCGGCAAGCCGACGGGGATGCGCACGCTCGGCCTCGTCTCGCTCGCCGCTGCGCTGGTGTCACTCGCCGGCCTCAGCGTCGGCGGCATGGACGGTCACCCGGATGCGACGAGCCGCGTGGTGCAGGGCATCATCCAGGGCGTGCTCACCGGCATCGGCTTCATCGGCGCGGGCGTGGTGCTGCGCAACCCGAAGGCTCTCGAAGTCTACGGCCTCACCACGGCGGCAACCGTACTGGTGACGGCCGCGCTCGGCATCGCCGCCGCACTGGCGAACTGGGAACTCGTGCTCGCGGCCGTGCTTCTCGCGCTCGGTCTCCTGATCGTTCCCTCGCCAACGGAAAACGAACACGGCTACGGCAATTCGGACGACGACGACACGCTCCCGGAAGACGGCGATGCGACGGCCCCCGCTTCCCGCGCCCGGATACCGGAACGGACCCGGCCGCCCGCGGTTGTCCGGCTGGCTCGCGGCACATCCAGCGGCACATCATCCAAGGGCGGCAACACCATCAAGGGCGGCAACACCATGGAACGCATCGATTTCGAGATCACGGGCCACGAAGGCGCGTGGCAGGTGACCGGCCCCGACGGCGCCGGCATGTCCTATCCGACCCGCGAGGCGGCATTCGAGAGCGCCGTGATCGCGGCCTCCACCGCCATCAAGGAAGGCGCCGAAATCTCCATCGTGGTCCGCGGGCGCCCGGGCCAGGCGCTCGGCGAACGCCGCAACTGAACCCGCCGGCTCGCGCGCTGCCGTCCCGACACCCGTCATCGTTCCGGCCGCCCTCTGTCCGGCGTCCCTTTTCCCGTCCCTTGCGCCGGGCCGACGCAGAGGGCACCCTGCCACCGTCGCGGATCGACGGCGCCCCTACGCTGGCGCCACGCGCACCTCCGCCGGATCGAGCGTCCGGCCGGTTCGCAACGGTCCAGCGGCGCCGGATTTCGGCAGGAAAAGAGCGCGGCGGCCCGCCCGGTGAAACGGTGGTCGACGGCCGCGCCAGAGGCGGCGCCCGGAATGAACGAATACGAACTGCAGCGCGTCATCACCTTTCTGGAGAAGACGCGCGCGCCCTATCTCGATCTCGTGCCGGCGGCCGAGCCCGATCCGGCCTGGAACATCATCACCCACCTGATGAAGGAGCGGATCGCCGGGCGCGTCGTCACCATGTCGTCGCTGATCGACGTCGCGG
>JAEZMP010000292.1 GCA_023442215.1 Pseudomonadota bacterium | reverse complement strand
CAGTCGACCATCGTCCGTCCGGGCCTGCCGCAGCCGACCGGCAAGCGGTCCGCCGCGGCCGCGACCATGCTCGCCTCCGCCACGCCTTCCTCGGCCGCGCCGTCGTTGGTGACGCCTTCGTCCGCCGCGCCGGCGGCGAGCGCGCCCTCCGCGACGGCCGCGCCGCTTCCGGCGGAAGTCGCCGTTGCCTCCGCCTCGACGGTTGCCGCCGGGTCCCCGCGGCCTGCCGTCGCCGAGGCCGCGATCGCAACCGCAACCGCGCCGGCCGCAACGCCGGGCCAGGTCGAGGTCGCGTCCGCCGATACGGACTCCTCCGGACTGCTGCCGCCGCAGAAGCCCGGCGCCGCGCAGGCCGATCAGGCCGGCGACGCGCGCGCCGCCAAGGAAGGCATCCTCGAAAGCGGCGGCACGATGATCCGCGGCTGGTTCGACGGACTGTTCGGACACCCGAAGACCCCGGCCGGCGAGAGCGCTCCGGCGCCGGTGCTCGCCGAAGCCGCGCCCGCCGCGGCCGGCCAGGCGACGCCGGTTCAGGGCACGCCGGTTCAAGGCACGCCGGTTCAAGTCATGCCGGTCCATCCGGCGGCGTCCGCTTCGGCGCAGCCGGCCGCTCCGGTGCAGGTGGCCTCGCTCGAAGCCTCGGGCGGCGGCGCGGCGAGCCTGCCGGCCAATCTCTCGATGGAAGTCCTGCCGGTGCCCCGTCCGGCCCTCTCCGGCGCGGCGGCCTCCACCGCCCCGGCCGTTGTGCCGGCCGTTCCCGCCACCGCGGCGGCGCCTGCGGTCACTTCGCCCGCGATCGCGGCGCCGGCAGCCGCTGCGGCAAAGCCCGTCTCGACCAAGCCCGTCTCGGCCAAGCCCGTCGCCGTCATTCCGACGCCCGCGACTGCGGCGGCGACCGACGCAATGGCCGCCGCACCGCTGCGCGCCTCCGTGCCCGCGACCACGCCTTCGGTGGTTACCCAGGCGGCGCCTGTCGCTGCCAGCCCCGTCACTGCCAAGCCTGTGGCAGCGAAGCCTGTTGTGGCGAAGCCGGCGGAGCCCGTGGCGAATGCGGAAGCGGCGGCTCCGGCGACGGCGTCCGCCAGTGCCACGCCGGCCGCGTCGAAGCCGCTGGTGCTCGATTCCGCCAATCCGCCGGCGAAGAAGTCCGTCTTCGCCAAGGCGTTCGACATGTTCGGCGAATGATGCGGGGATGAGGCGGCGCCGGCCGGGTGCACCGTTCGGCGCACCCCAAGTCCGATCCCGACCCTTCCGAAGCCCCGCCCGGGAAACCGCGGCGGGGTTTCTTGTTCGGGGCTCTTGCCGCAGGAAGGCCCGGCAATTCGATCGGAGCGGTGCGCGCCGACCGCCGTCGTCAGCGGGAGAGCACAGCCGGGCGAGGGCACCCGGCCAGCCGGCCCGCCAGGGTCATCGCCGGCGCCAGATCATGTCCTTCGCGGCGATCACGCCGCCGCCGGAGATCAAGAGGCAGGCGATCACCAGCGTCCAGGTGGGTTCGCCGAAGCCGACGGCGACGAGGAGAAGCGTCGAGAGCAGCGGCGCCGCGTAGGCCGCCGCGCCGAGCACCTGGATATCGCCGTGCTTGACGCCCACGTCCCAGGTGAAGAAGGCGAGGCCGAGCGGCAGCAGCCCGAGGCCGGCGATCGCGAGCCATTCCGTCGCCGAGGCCGGCCACACCGTCGTCTCGACGGCGAGATGGCAGAGCGCCGACAGCACCGCCGCCGCGAGGCAGAACCCCATCACGGTCGCGCTCGGCACCGCCGCATAGCGCCGCGAGGCCACGGAATAGACCGCCCAGATCACCGCCGCCGCGACCGCCGCGGCATAGCCGGGCGCATAGTCCGCCGAGAGGCTGAGCGCGGTGCCGCCCTTCGTGACGATCAGCCCGGCGCCGACGAGGCCCGCGAGCGCGCCGACGATGTGGTGCACCTTCAAGCGCTCGCCCGGCAGCAGGCCGGAGAGCACCACGATCAGCAGCGGCCAGAGATAGCAGATCAGGCTGGCGTCCGCGGGCGGGGCGGTCTTGACCGCGGTGAAATAGAAGAAGTGGTAGCCGAACAGCCCGGCGATCCCCAGCGCCCAGACCCCCGGCGGCTGGCGCATCACCGCGAACGAGCCGGTCCTGATGCGGACGGCGGCGAGCCCGACGATGCCGGAGAGACCGAAGCACAGCGCGCTGAGCAGGAACGGCGGCACCGCGCCGGAGGCGGTGGCGAGCGTCGCGAGGGTCGCCCACATCAGGATGGCGGTCAGGCCGACGAGCGTCGCGGTGGAACGGGTCACGGCAGGGGCTCCGGGAAAGGCGGCAGGCGGGGCTGCCCCGGTCTAGAGCATATCCCGTTCAGATCGAAGCGGTCTGAACGGCAAGGATAGGCTCAAACTCTTGAATCGGGAGCGGTTCCCTGTCGATCGGATGAGACCATCCGATCGGGAAGCGCCCCGGCATCGCGTGCCGCGCTGTCAGGAGCCGGGTGCCCAGCCGGGCGGGGCGAGCACGAAGCCCTCGAAGCGGAAGCCGGGTGCCACGGTGCAGCCGACCAGGGTCCACGCGCCGAGCGAGCGCGCCGCCTGCCAGTGGCCTTCGGGCACGATGCCCTGGGGCCGCTCCCCGGCGGCGAGATCGGGGCCGAGCACCTGGGCCACGGGGGCATCGGCATCGCCGGCCGCCGTCTCCAGCACCAGCGGCGCGCCGGCGTGCCAGTGCCAGATCTCCACGGCATCGACGCGGTGCCAGTGGGAGCGGATCCCCTCCGGCAGCAGGAAATAGATCGCGGTGGAACGATCGCGGCCGCCTTGAGGATCGGGGTCGCGGAAGGTCTCGCGATAGAAGCCGCCTTCGGGATGCGGCGCGAGCCCGAGAAGGTCGATCACCGCGCGGGCGGAAAGGCCGCCGGGAGACGGGGGCGCGGCGCCCCCTTCGCCCGCGATCACCGGAAGCTGTCCTTGCGGCGGCGGATCTCGGCGAACACCGCCGCCGGCGGCGCGCGGCCTTCCGTCGGCAGCACGGCGGCGACGGAAGGCAGGTAGGCGCGCAGGAAGGGATTGGTGGCCCGGTCCTCGCCCATGGTGAACGGCACCGTCGGGCGCCCCTCGGCGCGGGCGGCCTCGACGGCCCTGGCGCGGGCGACCAGCGCCTCGTTGCCGGGTTCCACGGTCAGCGCGAACCGCGCGTTCGACAGGGTATATTCGTGGCCGCAATAGACGAGGGTGTCGTCGGGAAGCGCCGACCGCAGGCGGCAGAGCGAATCCCACATCGTCTCCGGCGTGCCCTCGAACAGGCGCCCGCAGCCGAGCGCGAACAGCGTGTCGCCCGTGAAGGCGACGCCGAGGCCGGCGAAGTGGTAGCTGAGCGGCCCGGAGGTGTGGCCGGGGGTGGCGATGCAGCGCGCTTCGAGGCGGCCGAGACGGACGGTGCCGCCGTCGGCGAGCGCCTCGTCGAGCGGCGGCATCCGGTCGGCCTCGGCCGCAGGCCCGTGCACCCGCGCCCCGGTGGCCTCGACCGGGGCGGCGACGCCCTGGACATGGTCGTGGTGGTGATGGGTGAGGAGGATATCCGTCAGCCGCCAGCCCGTCTCGCCGAGGGCGGCGAGGATCGGCCCGGGTTCCGGCGCGTCGACAAGCACGGTGGTGCCGTCGGCGCCGTCGTGCATCAGCACCGCGTAATTGTCCGACAGGCAGGGCACGAGGCGGATCTCGACGCCGTCCTTCTCGATGGTATGGGATAGGGTCTGGTCCATGCGCTCCGCCGAGTGTGAAATCGTCCGCGAGGCGGTCATCCTAGAGCGCATTCCGATCGGATGGAATCATCCGGTTCCTGCCGGCCTCCCGCGACGCCGGCTCAGGTGTGGCCGCTCGCGGCGGCGAGGACGGCGATGGGGTCGGGAGCCGGAGCGGCGGCCGTCGACGGGGATGCGGACGGCGCGGCGGGCGGCGGCGGCGCAGCCGCCATTTCAGCGGCCGGGGCCGAGGAATAGGGATCGGCGAGCGCGGCGTCCGGCCGGCTGATCGGCACCTTGCCGGAGGTCATCTGGCCCATCTTCTTCGAGCCGACCTGGCGCATCAGCGCGCGGAAGCTCTCGTGCATGCCGCCGTCCACATAGGACATGGCGAGAGGCGCCGCGGGCGGCTCGGCGGCGAGGGACGCGGCGAGCGCGTTGACCGAGGCGAGGGCCGAGGCGGTGGCCGGATCGGTGGTGTAGGCCGGGCAGGGCGCCAGCGGCTCGAACGTCGCCGAAGGGTTGGTGGCTACCGCGTTGAAGACGTAGCGACGGCCGCAGGCATCGACGTCCGGCGGCTGCCGGGTCGCGTCGAAGATCGCCGCTCCTTCCTTCAGGTTCAGCCAGAACGGCATGTTGGGGTCGCCGCGGTGCCGCTCCAGGTTCGCCGTCGTCATGTGGAACGGCAGCGCCTGCACCTCGAAGTCGCGCTGCCCGCCGGCGAACGCCTCGCGGGCGACCGCGTAGAGCTCCGCCGCCTGCTGGTCGGTCATGGCGTAGCAGCCGGATGACGAGCAGGCGCCGTGCACCATCAGGGCAGAGCCGGTATAGCCGAGCGCCTTTTCGAGCTTGTTCGGGAATCCGAGGTCGAACGACAGGTAATATTGCGAGTTCGGGTTCATCTGCCGCGCGGAGACGGTGTAGAAGCCTTCCGGCGCCTGGCGGTCGCCGCTCGCCGTCTTCGGACCGAGCTTTCCGGACCAGCGGCAGATCGGGTAGGTCTTCAGCAGGGCGTAGCGGCCGCGCGTATCGCGCTTCCAGACCTCGAGCTCGCTTTCCTGCTTGTAGATGCGGATGAAGATCGGCGCGGCCGGGCTCATGCCCTTGGCGCTCATCTGGGCCAGCAGCTTCGCCGGAATCGGCTGGTCGGCCCGGTTGCCCTGATCGGGGACGCACCCGGCCACCATCAGGCCGATCATGGTGCCGAGCGCGAGCGCGCGTGCCAGTCGTTTCATCGCCGTCGGTTCCTCGATCGTTGCTCCGGCCCGCGCGGCGGGGCCGGCACGGCTTGCCGTCGCGCGCGGCAGCCCGCCTTGTGCGCGCAGCTTCGGCATGCTGCCCTGGCTCGTCCGCGCCGCTTCAGTCCGCCATGCCCGAGCCTCGCGGCGGATGTTCGGCGATGCCGTCGGATTTCCCGATCATCGGCCGGGACGGTTAGCGAATCGTGACCGCCGCGTCCATCGGGTCACGGCCGGTTCTGCATGTGGTTGGCGAGCGCCTCGATGCGCTCCAGCAGGAAGCCACGCAGCGCCTCGTTGTCCACCGTCTCGACGAGCGCGCGGCGGAAGCAGAGCATCCAGCCGTCGCGCTCCTCAGGCCCGATCGGGGCGTGAAGGTGCCGGCGGCGCAGCATCGGCGCCCCGCGCCGTTCCACGAACAGCGGCGGCCCGCCGAGCCAACCCGAGAGGAATTCGTAGAGCTTCTGCTCGGAATCCGCGAGGCTTTCCGGATGGATCGCCCGGCAGGCGGCCGCCTCGGGCAACGCGTCCATCAGCCGGTAGAACCGCGCGACCAGGCGGCGGACGGCATCGTCGCCGCCGATCATCTCGTAGGGCGTCGTCGCCTCCGGCAGGGTCGCGTCCGCGGTGCTCGTCATGTGGCTTCGTTCCTCGCGCGCCGCCTGCGCCATTGATCGCCGGCCGCACCGGATGGCATGAGTGGGGCTTGTCCGTCCGGATCGGACCCGGCGGCTACGGCCGTCGCCGGCCC
>JAEZMP010000201.1 GCA_023442215.1 Pseudomonadota bacterium | reverse complement strand
CGGCCGGCTCGCCGCGATCGAGCCGGTGGACGGGCCGAGCGTCAGCCGCGACAGCGCGCTGGTGGCCGCGCGGGGCAGCATCGCCGACGCGCCGTTGATGCTGGAACTCGCCCGCCGTCTGGTGGCGCGCGGCGCGGCGGAAGGGATGCTGCACCGCGCCGATCCCGCGCTTTCGGACGCCGCGCAGGGGGCGTGACGGGCCGCTTCCGCACAAGGAGGCGGTTCTTTGGCCTTCCGGGAAAAAAGGCGGCGCCCCGCGGGCTTTCTCCGCTTGGCGCCAACCGGGGGCGATGCTATCTCGGCGGCCATGACAACCGAACCGCGCCCCCTCATCCGCAATTTCTCGATCATCGCGCACATCGACCACGGCAAGTCGACGCTCGCCGATCGGTTGATCCAGCGCACCGGCGCGCTGACCGAGCGCGAGATGAAGGAGCAGGTGCTCGACTCGATGGACATCGAGCGCGAGCGCGGCATCACCATCAAGGCGCAGACCGTGCGCCTGACCTATCCGGCCAAGGACGGCAAGACCTATCAGCTCAACCTGATGGACACGCCCGGCCACGTCGACTTCGCCTACGAGGTGTCCCGCTCGCTCGCAGCCTGCGAGGGCTCGCTGCTGGTGGTCGATGCCAGCCAGGGCGTCGAGGCGCAGACGCTGGCGAACGTCTATCAGGCGATCGACAACAACCACGAGATCGTGCCGGTTCTCAACAAGATCGACCTGCCGGCGGCCGAGCCCGACCGCGTCCGGGAGCAGATCGAGGAAGTGATCGGCCTCGATGCCTCCAACGCCGTGATGATCTCAGCCAAGACCGGCATCGGCATCGATGACGTGCTCGAGGCCATCGTCACCCGCCTGCCGCCGCCGAAGGGCGACGAGGATGCGCCGCTGAAGGCGCTCCTGGTCGATTCCTGGTACGACGTCTATCTCGGCGTCGTGGTGCTGGTGCGCGTGGTCGACGGCGTTCTGAAGCGCGGCCAGCGCATCAGGATGATGGGCACGGATGCGGCCTACACCATCGACCGGGTCGGCGCCTTCACCCCGAAGATGACGGATTTCGATGCGCTCCATCCGGGCGAGATCGGCTTCATCATCGCCTCGATCAAGGAAGTGGCCGATACCCGCGTCGGCGACACCATCACCGACGAGCGCAAGCCGTGCGCCGAACCGCTTCCCGGCTTCCGCCCGGCGCAGCCGGTGGTGTTCTGCGGCCTGTTCCCCGTCGATGCGGCCGACTTCGAGGACCTGCGCGCCGCGATGGGCAAGCTGCGCCTCAATGACGCGAGCTTCTCGTTCGAGATGGAGACCTCCGCCGCGCTGGGCTTCGGTTTCCGCTGCGGCTTCCTCGGCCTGCTGCACCTCGAGATCATCCAGGAACGGCTCGAGCGCGAGTTCAATCTCGACCTGATCGCGACGGCGCCCTCGGTCGTCTACAAAATCCTGCTCACCGACGGCAGCGAGATCGAGCTGCACAACCCGGCCGACATGCCGGATCCGGTGAAGGTCGAGGAAATCTACGAGCCGTGGATTTCCGCCACGATCCTCACGCCGGACGACTATCTCGGCGCGATCCTCAAGCTCTGCCAGGACCGGCGCGGCGTGCAGACCGACCTGTCCTATGTCGGCAAGCGCGCGATGGTCACCTACGACCTGCCGCTCAACGAGGTCGTGTTCGATTTCTACGACCGCCTGAAGTCGGTGTCGAAGGGCTACGCCTCGTTCGACTATCACCTGACCGACTACAAGCCCGGCGATCTCGTCAAGATGCAGATCCTCGTCAATGCCGAGCCGGTCGATGCGCTGTCGATGCTGGTGCACCGGTCGCAGGCCGAGCGTCGCGGCCGCGCGATGTGCGAGAAGCTGAAGGATCTGATCCCGCAGCACATGTTCCAGATCCCGATCCAGGCGGCGATCGGCGGCAAGGTCATCGCCCGCGAGACCATCCGCGCCCTCCGCAAGGACGTGACCGCCAAGTGCTACGGCGGCGACATCACCCGCAAGCGCAAGCTCCTCGACAAGCAGAAGGAGGGCAAGCGCAAGATGCGCCAGTTCGGCAAGGTCGATATCCCGCAGGAAGCCTTCATCGCCGCGCTGAAGGTCGACGTCTGAACCTCGCGCGCGCCGCCTCGAATCGAAACGGCCCCGCGAGCGATCGCCGGGCCGTTTGCTTTTCGGCAGGGTGGCCGCGCTGTGTCGGCCGTCACTTGCCCGGCCTTATTTGCCGGGCTGCGCGACGATGCGCAGATAGGGCTTCAGGGTCTTCCAGCCGTCCGGGAACTTCTCCTTCGCCGCCTCGTCGGAAACCGAGGGGACGATGATCACGTCCTCGCCCGACTTCCAGTCCGCCGGGGTGGCGACCGAGTGGTTGGCGGTGAGCTGGAGCGAATCCACCACCCGCAGGATTTCCTCGAAGTTGCGGCCGGTGCTCGCCGGGTAGGTCAGCGACAGCTTGAGCTTCTTGTCCGGCCCGATCACGAATACCGAGCGCACGGTCAGGGTCTCGTTCGCGTTCGGGTGGATCATGTCGTAGAGGTCGGAAACCTTGCGGTCGGTGTCGGCGATGAGCGGGAAGTTCAGCGCCGCGCCCTGGGTTTCCAGGATGTCCTGCGACCAGGCGTCGTGGTTGCCGAGCGCGTCGACCGACAGCCCGATCACCTTGACGTTGCGCTTGTCGAATTCCGGCTTCAGCCGTGCGACCGAGCCGAGCTCGGTGGTGCAGACCGGCGTGAAGTCCTTCGGGTGCGAGAACAGGATGCCCCACGACGAGCCGAGAAACTCATAGAAGTCGATCGGGCCGATCGTGGTCTCGGCGGTGAAGTTGGGGACGGTGTCCCCGAGGCGCAACGACATCGGTCTTCCTCCGGTGGTGACGGTTGACGGGGCGGCTCCGGCCCCGCTCGTTCTCGTTCAGTTTAGCGCCGCCGCCCGGCCGCGCGAGCAAAGGCCGGCATAAATGCCGGCCCTCTTTGGTCGTTCATTCCGAAAACCGCAGCAGTGCGGCAATCCTATTCCGTCCTGCCGGGAAGCCTCTCCGCCATTGCGGCCATGATCGCCTCGGCCGTCGGCGAGGTGAACACGGCGTCGATCCCGGGCGTCAGCTTGCGCCGCCAGTTGGGCCGCTGGTCGACGGTGCCGGGCAGGTTCACCGCGTCCCGTTCGCAGGCGAGGTCGTCCGCCTGCACCAGCGCGATGAGCGAGGGCGTGGCGGCGACGAGCCGGTGGACCGCCGCGGCGAGGTCCGGTGTGAGGGTGTCGGAGGCCACGACCGCGCCGACTGTCGCGTCCTCGATGAGCCGCCCGGCGGCGAGCCGGCGCGCGAGCGCGGCCTTCGCCTCCTGCCGCTCGTCGCGCGCGATCGCGGCGGCGTCCCCGTCGATCAGCCCGAGGGCCAGCCGCTCGGCGATGTCGGCGCCGCTCCACCAGCCGGCGAGCGTCGGCAGGTCGTGGGTGGAGACGCAGGCAGCCGCACGCACGGGGTAGCGCTCCGGCGGGCGGAACTCCACGCCGTCGCGCTCGAACCACAGCACGCGGTAGGACAGCACGTCGGCCGCCATCAGCGCCTCACCGATGCCTTCCGGCACGGTGCCGAGATCCTCGCCCACCACCAGGCACTCCGCCCGCTGGCTTTCGAGCGACAGCAGGCCGACGAGGTCGTGGAACGGATAGGCGAGATAGGTGCCTTCGCCGGCCTTGGCGCCGTCCGGCACCAGGAACAGCCGCGTCAGCCCCATGACGTGGTCGATCCGGAGCGCG
>JAEZMP010000094.1 GCA_023442215.1 Pseudomonadota bacterium | reverse complement strand
GATATCGAGCTTTGGTGCGGCCTACTGGGCGGCCAACAACGACAACGCCAATCAGCCCGCGCCCTACCTCGAGGGACTCGAGTATCGCAAGCTTCCGCTGATCACGGTGCCGATGATCGTGAACGGCCAGGTGACCGGATACGTGCTTGCCAAGCTGGTGTTCACGGCGGACGCGCGCACGCTGCGCGAAGTGCCTATCCAACCCGACGAATTCGTGACGGACGAGGCGTTCACTGAAATATATACCAACGGAAAGATAGATTTCGGTAAGATAGAGAAATACAATATACCCGAAATGGTTGAGAAAATCAAAAGTAATGTCAATAAAAGATTGAACATTGACATTGTGCACGATATTCTTCTTGAGGGCATGAACTATCTCAGTAAAGACGAAATGAGGGAACACGTCGTCGGAAGTTCCGGTGGGGCGGCGAGCGGCGGGGGCTGATCGTTGCTGTGCGCGTTGACGCGGTTGCGTCGCGCTTAGAGGGGCGTGGAATGAAAGTGGCGGAAAAGTGCGGCGGGGCCGTCCGCGTGGTCGGCCTTGCGGTGTCGGTCGCGCATCCCGGAATGCGGGGGCGCCCAGGCGTCGCCGTGTGCGCGCGGGAAGACCGCCTATGCCGTGACCGCCGGGTTATTTCCGCTGTGGTGTCCGAGTTGCGCCTGTACGCCGTGAAGCGCGAGCGTCGCTCTCCGCCGATGCGAGGTCTGGAACGTCGGCGTCCGCTCGGGTGCCGGCGCGGTCTGCGTTGTGCGACCGAGGCGCGGACGTTTCGGCGCGGCCTGGATCGGTGCGGGATTGAATCGGCTTGAGGGGCGCGTCGGTGCCTTCGGCGCCGCGCGAGACTGACGGGATGCGGCGTTGGGATGTCTGTCGGCCCGGGGCGGGGTCGGCGGGTGCCGGGTGGATGAACAGTCGCTCGAAGCAATCGAGAGTGAGGCTATGGACGAACTGCTCAGAGAGTTTCTGACCGAGACGAGCGAAAATCTCGATGTCGCTGACGCGGAACTCGTCAAGTTCGAGCGGGATCCGAACAATCTCGCCATCCTGAACAACATCTTCCGGCTGGTACACACCATCAAGGGCACCTGCGGCTTCATCGGCCTGCCGCGGCTGGCGACGCTCGCCCACGCGGCCGAAACGCTGATGGACGAGTTCCGGCAGGGGGCATCCGTCACCAGCGATGCCGTCAGCCTCGTGCTGCGCACGATCGACCGCATCAAGGCGATCCTGGCGGAGATCGAGGCGAGCGAGGGCGTGGAGCCCGAAGGATCCGACGCCGATCTGATCGGGGAACTGGAGCGCATGGCCGCGGGGGCGGCGGAAGCGCCTGCGCCGGAACCGGTCGTCGTGGCAGAGCCGGCTCCGCCGGAGCCCTCGCGCGAGATCGCGGTGCAGGCCCCCGCAGCGAAAGAGCCCGCGGCGAAGGTGCCCTCCATCCAGGTGCTGGAACGCGAGCTTCAGCCGGGCGAGGTGTCGCTCGAGGAGCTGGAGCGCCTGTTCCTCGAAACCCCGCGCGATCCGCCGCGGTCGTTCAAGGAGCCGGCGCGTACCGAAGTCGTGCCGGCCAAGCCGTCCGAGCCTTCGCCTGCTCCCGTGGCTGCCCCGGCACCGGCGCCGGGGCCCGAACCGGCTCAGGCCCACGCGGCCGATCCCACGGCTGCGCGCGGCGACGACCACAGCGGCGGTGTCGCGGGGCAGACCATTCGCGTCAATGTCAGCACCCTCGAACACCTCATGACCATGGTTTCCGAGCTGGTGCTGACGCGCAACCAGCTCCTGGAGATTGCCCGGCGCCACGAGGATTCCGAATACAAGATCTCCCTGCAGCGGCTTTCCGCAGTGACGGTCGAGATCCAGGAAGCGGTGATGCGCACCCGGATGCAGCCGATCGGGAACGCCTGGCAGAAGCTGCCGCGCATCATCCGCGATCTCGCCAAGGATCTCGGCAAGCAGATCGAACTGGAGATGGTCGGCGCGGACACCGAACTCGATCGTCAGGTGCTCGACATCATCCGCGATCCGCTGACCCACATGGTCCGTAACTCCGCCGATCATGGCCTGGAAAGCACGCTCGAGCGCCGTGCCGCCGGCAAGTCGGAGATCGGCAAGATCAGGCTCGCCGCCTATCACGAGGGCGGCCACATCATCATCGAGGTCGGCGACGACGGTCGCGGCCTCAACATCCCGCGCATTCGCAGCAAGGCGCTCGAAAGGGGCCTCGCCACCGAGGCGGAACTCGCCAAGATGTCGGAAGCGCAGATCCAGCGCTTCATCTTCCATGCCGGTTTCTCCACGGCCGACAAGATCACCAACATTTCCGGCCGCGGCGTCGGCATGGACGTGGTGCGCTCCAATCTGGAGATGATCGGCGGCACCATCGACGTGCGCTCGAAGGCGGGTGCGGGCTCGGTCTTCCTCATCCGCATCCCGCTGACGCTTGCAATCATGCCGGCGCTGATCGTTCAGGCGGACAGCGAGCGCTTCGCCATTCCCCAGCGTGCCGTGCTCGAACTCGTCCAGGTTCAGAACGGCTCGGAATATGTGATCGAGCACGTCAAGGACGCCCCGGTGCTGCGGCTGCGCGACAGTCTGCTGCCGATCGTGCGGATGTCGCATCTGCTGACGACCGGGTCGGCGGCCGGCGATTCCGGAAAGATCGAGAGCGGATTCGTCGCCGTTCTGCAGGTCGGCACGCAGACCTTCGGCCTCGTGGTCGATGCCGTACTGCAGACGGAGGAAATCGTCGTCAAGCCGCTGGCTTCGGTGTTGCGCGGCATCGGCCTGCTGTCGGGCAGCACCATCCTCGGTGACGGTCGCGTCATCATGATCATCGACCCGAACGGCGTTGCGGAAGCAATGGCCAGTTCCATCCAGGGGGCTGCGCTCGACAGCGCCGGGGGGCGTGCGGAGATCATCGAAGAGATCGAGAACCGCACGGAACTTCTGCTGTTCCGTGCCGGCGACGCGGACCCCAAGGCCGTGCCGTTGTCGCTGGTCACCCGGCTGGAGGAGTTCGAGGTCGACAAGGTCGAGCGCACGAGCAACGGCCCGGTCATCCAGTACCGCGGCACTCTCATCCCGCTCTACTACCTCAACGACAAGGTGGAGCGCCGCGCGACCGGCACCCAGCCGATGCTGGTGTTCTCGGACAACGGCCGCTCGCTTGGGCTCGTGGTCGACGAGATCGTGGACATCGTCGAAGAGCGGCTCGATATCACGCTCGTCTCCAACAATCCGGGCGTGCTCGGCTCGGCGATCGTGGCCGGACGGGCGACGGATCTGATCGACATCGCCCACATTCTGTCCGAGGCGTTCGCCGACTGGTTCGAGCGCGGCAAGACCGACAGCGCCGGCCGCCGGCGGGGCCGCAATCTGCTTCTCGTCGACGACAGCGCCTTCTTCCGAGGGCTGATCACGCCTTTACTCCATAGCGCCGGCTTCAACGTGACGGCCTGTGCCACGGCGAACGACGCGCTGGAGCGGCTCAACGGCGAGCGCCGCTACGACATCATCGTCAGCGACATCGACATGCCGGGGATGGACGGCTTCGCGTTCACGAACGCCGTCCGCAGCCGTCCGCAATCGCGCAGCCTGCCGATCATCGCGCTGTCGGGCATCTGCACGCCGGAGGCGATCGAGCGCGGACGGGAGGTCGGCTTCTCCGATTACATCGCCAAGTCCGACCGCTCGGGGCTGATAGCCGTGCTTCGGGAGTTCGCCAACGTCATCGAGGAAGAGGCGGCATGAGCACGGAACTCGCCCTGAAGACCGACGCCGGGTCGCAGACCACGCAGTTCGTCAGCGTCCATATCGACAAGCAGCTGTTCGGCCTGCCGATCGAAAGCGTCCACGAGGTCTTCGTCCCGGACAGTATCACCCCGGTTCCGCTGGCGCCGCCGGAGGCGGAGGGCGTGCTGAACCTGCGCGGCCGCATCGTCACCGTGGTGAACATGCGCCGGCTGCTCAACCTTCCGCGGAACGAGAAGGCGGGCGGGATGGCCGTCGGAGTCGAATTCAAGGGGGAGACCTATGGACTCCTGATCGACGAGGTCGGCGAGGTGCTGACGCTGGAGAACGTCAACCGGCTGCCGAACCCGTCCAATCTCGATCCGCGCTGGGCGCAGATCTCGAACGGCGTCTACCGGCTGCCGGGCGTGCTGATGGTCATCCTCGACGTGGAACGAGCCCTCAACCGGCTGACGGTCGTCGCCTGAACCGGCAATAGCGATGGCGGATATGACGAAAACCTGCCTTGTAGTCGACGATTCGAGAGTGGCCCGCCTCGTCGCACGGCGCATCCTCGAAGAGATGTCGTTCATCGTCCAGGAGGCCGAGGACGGAGAGCAGGCGCTCGCGCTGTGCCGCGAATCGCTGCCCGACGCCATTCTGCTCGACTGGCACATGCCTGTGATCGACGGTCCCGCCTTCCTCCGAAGCCTGCGTCATTCCCAGGGCGGGGAGCGGCCGAAGGTGGTTTTCTGCACGAGTCAGAATGATCCGGAGCAAATCGCCGCTGTCATACAGGAAGGGGCAGACGAATATATCATGAAGCCCTTCGATCGTGATATCTTACGTGAGAAGTTCGCGGGTGTCGGACTTGTTTAATTCTACAACAAATATTTCAATATAACTGAAGCGAGTTCGTATGACGGTCGCCAGTCCGGAGACTTCGGATACTATCTCTTCCCGGGAGCCGATCCGTGTCATGATCGTCGATGATTCCGCCGTAGTGCGCGGAATCATCGGTAACTGGTTCGCCGGCGACCCCGGATTCGCGGTGGTGGCGTCCCATTTCAACGGGCGCCGGGCCGTCGACGACGTCACGAACTCCAAGCCCGACGTCATCATCCTCGATCTCGAGATGCCGGAAATGGGCGGTCTCGATGCGCTTCCGCTCATTCTGGAGCGCAAGCCGGGCACCGCGGTGATCGTCGCCTCCACGCTGTCCCAGCGCGGGGCCGAGGCCAGCATCACCGCGCTCAATCTCGGGGCCGCCGACTATCTGCCGAAGCCCTCCGCGGCGACCAACAAGATCAATTCGGCCGAGTTCCGGGCCGACCTGCTGCAGAAGGTGCGCGAGCTCGGCCTGAAGGCCCGCCGCCGGATCGAACGGACGGCGGCTCCCCGTCCCGCGCCTGCGGTGACGGCCGGCGCTGCCGCCGCGGCGCCCGCGCCTGCGCCCGTCGCCAAGCTGGCACCGCAGCCCATTGCGAAGCCGCGCATGCCGGAGGCGCTTCGCCGACCCTCGACCGCCCCGGTCCGCGCCATCGTCATCGGCAGTTCCACCGGCGGCCCGCAGGCGCTTTCGAAGGTGTTCACGGCGCTCGGCCCTGCGATGGCTGGCGTCCCGGTGCTCGTCACCCAGCACATGCCTCCGACCTTCACGACCATCCTCGCCGAGCACCTGTCGCGCTCGGCCGGACGTGACGCTCGTGAAGGCACGGACGGCGAAGTCGTCGTGCCCGGCCGGATCTATGTGGCGCCCGGGGCGCGCCACATGCTGATCACCCGCTCCGGCCAGGATGTGGTGATCCGCCTGTCTGATGCGCCGCCGGTGAACTACTGCAAGCCGGCCGTCGATCCCCTGTTCCAGTCCGCGGCGGCGGTCTACGGCGCGAACCTTCTGGGCGTCGTGCTCACGGGCATGGGAACCGACGGGGCCAAGGGCGGCCAGGCAATCGTCGCGGCAGGGGGGACGATGATCGCGCAGGATGAGGAGACCAGCGTCGTGTGGGGCATGCCCGGTGCGATGGCGGCGACGGGTGTCTGCAGCGGCGTCCTGCCGATCGACGAAATCGGACCGAAGCTCGCCGGCTTCCTCGGGGGGCGTCGATGATCGCTCCGGCGGATTACGAGTTCTTTCGCCGCCTGCTCAAGGGACGGTCCGGCCTCGCGCTGCCGGACGACAAGCAATATCTGCTGGAAAGCCGGCTGACGCCGGTGATGGACCAGTTCCGCATCCAGGGCTTCGCCCAACTGGCCCAGCGCCTGCGGGGCCCGGACGCGCGAGAGATCGAGGATGCGGTGGTCGACGCCATGACCACCAACGAGACGTTCTTCTTCCGGGACAGGACCCCGTTCGAGACCTTCACCTCGTTCGTGCTGCCGAGCATCGCCCGCAGCCGGCCGGCAGGCCAGCCGCTGCGCATCTGGTGCGCGGCCGCCTCCACCGGGCAGGAACCCTATTCGCTCGCGATGTGCCTGCGGGAGAACGCGGCGATCGTCGGCGGCCGCAAGGTGGAGATCCTGGCGACCGATATCTCCCACGTCGCGCTCGATCGGGCGAAGGCCGGCATCTACTCGCAGTTCGAGGTGCAGCGTGGTCTTCCGATCCAGCATCTGCTGAAATATTTCACGAAGTCGGGCGACCAGTGGCAGGTAAACGCGGATATCCGCGCCATGATCACTTATCGCTATCTCAATCTCCTGGACTCTTTCATTTCTCTCGGCCGCTTCGACATCGTCTTCTGCCGGAATGTCCTGATCTATTTCGATCCGCCGACGAAATCCGACGTGCTGGAGCGCATCTCGAAGTTGATGGCACCGGACGGCCATCTGTTCCTGGGCGGTGCGGAAACCGTTGTCGGCCTGACCGATTGCCTACGGCCGAACGGCGATTATCGCGGGCTTTATCACCTGAAGGGCAGCACCGACGGCGCCGACGTCCCGGCATACCGCATTGCCGCGCCGCCGCCGTCCCCGGCGCCCGCTGCCACGCCGACGGCCGCTTTCCCGCCGCCGCAACCTCATCCGGCCCGTCCGGCCGATGCCCAGCGAACGCACCGTCCGCCGCGTTATTTTCCACCGCGTGGTGCGAATGAATTCGGCGGCTAGAGCCTGTCCCGCTCAGATCGGAGAGACCTGAACGGGTCATGCTTAAGCGTTTGAATCTGGAGCGATTTCTTGTCTATCTGATAATTCCATCAGATCGGCAAGCGCTCTAGCCGCCTTCCACCGGTGCGTAGCGCCAGGGCTCCACCGCGTCCGGGCGGCCGGCCAGCGACAGCCGGGTGGTGCGAGGCGGCGTTTCGGCGATGATCCGGCCGCGGCGGAACACCGCAAGGCGGTTTGCCTTGAGGCGGATCGCCTCGATGGGGTCGCGGGCCTCCAGAAGCACGAAGTCGGCATTGCAGCCGGGCGCGATGCCATAGCCCTCGAGGCCGAACGCCTTGGCGGCATTGGTCGTCACCGCCTCGAAGCAGGAGACGACGGCCGTCCGGCTGGTCATCTGCGTAGCGTGGACGCCCATGTGCGCGACTTCCAGCATGTCCGCGTTGCCGAACGAGTACCAAGGGTCCATCACGCAGTCGTGGCCGAAGGCGACGTTCACGCCGAGCGCCATCAGTTCCGGCACGCGCGTCAACCCGCGGCGCTTCGGATAGGTGTCGTGGCGTCCCTGCAGCGTCATGTTGATCAGCGGGTTCGAAATGCAGTGCAGCTGCGCTTCCGCGATCAGCGGCAGCAGCTTGGACACATAGTAGTTGTCCATCGAATGCATCGAGGTGAGATGCGAGCCGGCGACGCGGCCCTGGAGGCCGAGGCGCTGGGTCTCGAACGCCAGCGTCTCGACATGGCGCGAAAGGGGATCGTCGCTTTCGTCGCAATGCATATCGACGCGCAGGCCGCGCTCGGCGGCGATCTCGCACAGCACCGACACGGAACGCGCGCCGTCCTGCATCGTGCGCTCGAAATGCGGGATGCCGCCGACGATATCGACGCCCATATCGAGCGCCCGCACCAGGTTCTCCATGGCTTTCGGCGCGCGGAACAGCCCGTCCTGCGGGAAGGCGACCAGCTGCAGGTCGAGATAGTCCTTCACCCGGTCGCGGACCTGCAGCAGCCCCTCGACGCCGATGAGGCGGTCGTCGCAGATGTCGACATGGGTGCGAACGGCAAGCAGCCCTTGGGAAACGGCAAGGTCGCAGTACCGCAGAGCGCGTTCGACAATGGCCTCGACAGTCAGGATCGGCTTCAGCTCACCCCACAGCGCAATGCCTTCGAGCAGGGTGCCCGAACGGTTCAGCCTCGGCAGCCCGAGCGACAGCGTGGCGTCCATGTGGAAGTGGATGTCGACGAACGGCGGCGAGAGCAGCCGCCCGCCACCGTCGACGATCCGGCCGGCTTCGGCGTCGATCCCGACCTCCACCGCCGCGATGCGTCCGTCGGTGACGGCGACATCCACGCCGGCCCTCCCGTCGGGAAGGTTGACGTTGCGCAGGATCAGGTCGAACGGCATGGCGGCACTCCGGCAGGCGGGGGATTTGAGGCGGCCGCACTACAGCATGATCGAACGCACCGGGAAACGGCTTTCCGGCATCCCGGCCCCTTGCGGGCGGTG
>JAEZMP010000678.1 GCA_023442215.1 Pseudomonadota bacterium | reverse complement strand
TTCCTGTCCGCCGCCGCCGTGGTGCCGGCGCTCATGCTCGCGTTCGTGCCTGCGCTCTTGCCGGACTTCGTTCCGCGAGCGTTCGAGGGGGCGCGGCCGTTCATTCGGAAATCTCCAGCCGGCCGTCCGAAATCACCAGCCGGCGCGCATCGACCTGATCCATCAGGCCGATATCGTGGGTGGCGATGACGACGGCGGTGCCGAGCCGGTTGAGCTCGATGAAAAGGCGCAGCAGGCGACGGGCGAGCGGGGGATCGACATTGCCGGTCGGCTCGTCGGCGAGCAGCACCTCGGGCTGGGTGATGAGGGCGCGGGCGATGGCGACGCGCTGCTTCTCGCCACCCGACAGCACCGGCGGGTATGCGTTGATGCGCTCGCCGAGTCCGACCCAGCGCAAGAGTTCCACGACGTCGTGGCGGTAGCCGCTCTCTTCCCGCTCCAGCACGCGAAGCGGCAGCGCCACGTTTTCGTAGGTGGTGAGGTGATCGAGCAGGCGGAAATCCTGGAACACCACCCCGATGCGGCGGCGCAGGGCGGGTAGTTCCGACTTCGGCGCGGTCGAGAGATCGCGTCCGAAGACACGGACCAGACCGCGGGTGGGCTTCAGCGACAGGAACAGGAGGCGGATCAGCGTCGTCTTACCGGCGCCGGACGGCCCGGTGAGGAACTGGAACGAGCGCGCGGGGATGTGGAAGTTCAGGTCGCGCAGCACTTCCGGCCCCATGCCGTAGCGCAGGCCGACATTCTCGAAACGGATCACCCTCGAAATCTCCAGGTCAAGAGCGCGCCTCCGATGCCGGACCGGCCGCCCGGCATCACGTTCCCCAAACCCCGGTGCCGACAATTGCCTCAGGGGTGTTGAACGCTCGTTAACGATAGCCACGCGGGGAGGGAAGAAAAAAGGCGCGCGGCGCGACCGGCGGCGACCGATTCGGCGGCTGTTAACCGGGAGCGGGGCAGTGATGGGCCTCCAGCCGGCATGCGCCCCGGCCCATCCGCCCGGTGCGGGTTCCCCGGATGTGCCGTCCGGCGCGCCGGCATCGCTATGGAACGACCGCGCGGTGCGGGCGTTCCGGTTCTGTCGTGCCTTCCTATCCGCCATCGCATCCCGGCGAGCGCTTGCCGGGACCGCACCTCCGGGAGCCGCCACCATGGCCCGCATCCTGCTCACCGAGGACGACGACTCGGTCCGCACCTTCGTCCGCCGCGCGCTGGAGCTCGACGGCCATGCCGTCATCGAGGCCGGCGACGGCGCGGATGCGTTCGACGCGCTGCAGCACATGGACCTGAAGTTCGATCTGCTCGTCAGCGACATCGTCATGCCGGAGATGGACGGCATCGCGCTCGCCCACGCCGCGCGCGCCCTTTCCGTCGACCTGCCGATCGTGCTGATGACCGGCTATGCCGACCAGCGCGAGCAGGCCGAAGACCTCGCCGCGATCGTGCACGAGGTGATTTCGAAGCCGTTCAGCCTGGACGACATCCGCCGTGCCGTCGGCCGTGCGCTCGACCATGCGGCCGGCCTCGCCGCCTGATAGCTGTCGACGGCCGTAACGGCGGTCCGAAGAACCCCTGATCGCCTTCAGGATGCGAGATCCTCTCCCGTCCAGATCGAACCGATCTGGACGGGAGAGGATCTGCTCAAGCTCTTGAAGTTCGTCCCGGCGCTTGCCGTGCGGGCAACGGCCGGGACGTGCGGGATCATCGATCCTGTGCTGGCCGTCAGTGTGCCATCAGCACGGGCACCGTCATGGTGCGCATCATGTCGCTCGTGGCGCCGCCCAGAATGAACTGGCGCAGGCGGCTGTGGCCGTAGCCGCCCATCACGATCAGGTCGGCGTCACTGTCGACCGCCTGCTCGATCAGGGTGGTGGCGACATCGCGCCCGAGGGAGGACAGGCGCGAGATCTGCACCTTGAAGCCGTGGCGCGCGAGATGCAGCGCAAGGTCGGCGCCCGCATCCTCGCCGAGACCGCGGCCCGAATCGACCACGGCGACATGGACCTCGCAGGCCTGCTTCAGCAGCGGCAGCGCGGCGCGCACCGCGCGCGAGACGGTGAGACCACCGTCCCAGCCGATCACGATCTTGTCGAGCTTGAACGGCCCCTGATATGCGCGCGGCGTCAGCAGCACGGGCGCTCCGGCCTCAATCAGCAGCGTTTCGATCAGGGCCTCGCGGGCGGGTTCCATCGCCTCCGGGTCGTCCTGCCCGACGACGGCGAGGTCGCACAGTCGGCCGACCGAGACGAGACCGCTGCCCTCGCCCTCCATCAGCGAAAAGGTCGCGCTCTGGCCGCGCGCGCCGGTTTCCGCGAGGATGGCGTCGAACGCCTTGAGTCCCGCCGCCGCGCGGTCCTCGGCGACCTCGCGGGTGTCGTCGATCATTTCCAGCGGCACCGGCCCGCCGATATAGACCGGGGACACGAAGTCCGCGACCGGGGCGAGCCCGGTGACGTGGGCATCGGTCGCGAGCGCGAGAGACGCCGCAAGCCGGCAGGCCGCCCGGTCGCCCTCGAGGTCGATGATGGCGAGAATGTCCTTGATGCTCATAACCTCTCCGATCGGTTCTGCCGCGGCGTGCGAGGCCCTTGGGCCCGGGTGCGGTCTTCGCTGCGCCCCTTTTCGACCGGATTGCGGTCCGGGTCCATGGCGGTGAAGCGATTTTTGCACGCGCCTAAGCCCACGTCCTTGTGCTGGCGCAGGGTGCCGGCAGCCGGACGTGCAAGACGGTGATCGCGCGACGTCGACCGGGCCTGCCGATTCGGCCGAGGCGCCTCAGCCCTTCCCGGCCGTCTTCCGATTGCGGCCGACCATCACGTCATAGACGGCGTACACGGCGAAGGCTCCGATATAGGTGGCAAGGACCGCCCATGCCCACATCGGGACGGACGTCCTTTGCTGGATGATGATGCTCGAACACACCACCGTCACGCCGATGAGAAGCGGCACGGTCCATCTCGCCTTCATCAGGTCAAGATAGGTATCCGCCCATCGGCCCGCCCGGTTTGCATTCGCGGGAAGCGAGGCGAGGATCAGCACCGTGTAGATGCAAAGCAGGATGAATATTGCCGCAACGCCCATTTTGTCGATCCGTTCGCGACTGGGTTCGTGCCGAAGCGCCTTCCCGCAATGATCTCATCGATCGATGGAAGTCGCACCAGATTCAACTTTACGAAATTCTCTTGCCTTCAAGACGAACAGGTCTCGTAAAGCCTATTTATTCTGGCGCGCCGTCACGATGGCGGCAAGTGTTTCCAGCGGCGTTCGCCGTTAAATATTGTCCATGTGGCCTTGTGATGGTCACGGAACGACCGGCGATCGGTCAGAACAGGCTGCCCTGGCTGGTAGGACCCGGCTTCTTCGGCCGCGCGGCGTCGCTTCGCTTCGGCTTCGGAGCGTCCTGGTGTGGCGCTGGATCGGCGGGCGTGGCGCCTCCGCTGGCGGCGATGGCGGCGATGCGGCCGTCGAACAGTTCGACCGTCAGTGCCTCGCCCGCGGAAACGGCGGTGACGCTGTGAACCGGGTGATCGGCCGCATCGCGCAGGATAGCGTAGCCTCGCCGCAGGACCGCCTTGTGGCCAAGCCCGTCGATCAGCTTCAGCGCGGTTTGGAGCCGCCCCCGGGTGCGTTCGACCGAACGCGTGAAAGCGCCTTCGAGCCGGCCCGACAGCTCTTCCAGCCGGCGCTGCCGCTCGGCAGCCGCACGGGCGAGGCGGTCCGTGGCCAGCCGGCGGCCGATGGCCTCGAAATCGGCGCGCTTGCGGGCGACGAGACGCAGGCTGCCGGCCTCCATCCGCCGGCTGTCGAGGGCGAGGCGCTCACGCCGCATGTCGAGCGCCCGCATCAGCCCGGCCAGCGACAGCCGCGAGGCCGAGCGTTCGAACCGGGTGCGGTGGATCTGGCGGGCCGTCGTGAGCCCGTGGGCGAGCCGCGCCGCCGCGAGGTCGAGACGCTGGCGCGCCGGCGCGACGAGGTCGCGCGGCTGCGGCAGGCCGCGCGCGGCGGAGCGAACCAGTGTGCGGCGGGCCTCGATCAGGCGACGGACCGCACCGGAAAGCCGGCGGCCGTCGTCATCCACGGTCGCGATCAGGTCGGCGCGCACCGGCACGATCATTTCCGCCGCGCCCGTCGGCGTCGGTGCGCGACGGTCCGCAGCGTGGTCGATCAGCGTCCAGTCGGTTTCGTGGCCGATGGCTGAGACGAGCGGGATCGCCGAACGCGCGGCAGCGCGGACCACGTTCTCCTCGTTGAAGCTCCAGAGATCTTCCAGTGATCCGCCGCCACGGGCGACCACGATCACGTCCGGCCGGGGGAAGGGGCCGCCCGCCGTCATCGCGTTGAAGCCGTCGATGGCCGCCGTGACCTCAGCGGCCGCGGTCTCTCCCTGCACCCTCACGGGCCACACCAGCACCTCGACCGGGAAGCGGTCGGACAGGCGATGCAGGATGTCGCGGATGACCGCGCCCGTCGGCGAGGTGACGACGCCGACGACGCGCGGCAGGAACGGAAGCGGCTTCTTGCGGACCTCGTCGAATAGGCCCTCGGCGGCGAGACGACGCCGCCGGTCCTCCAGGAGCGCCATCAGCGCGCCCACGCCGGCCGGCTCGAGCGCCTCGATGACGATCTGGTATTTCGAGCCGCCGGGGAAGGTGGTGAGCTTGCCGGTGGCGATGACCTCCATGCCCTCCTCGGGCCGGAAGCGCAGCCGCTGGAACACCCCGCGCCAAACCACCGCCTCGATGCGGGCCTTGTCGTCCTTCAGCGAGAAATAGGCGTGGCCGGACGAATGCGGGCCGCGATAGCCGGAAATCTCACCGCGCACGCGGACATGACCGAAGGCATCCTCGATGGTGCGCTTCACCGAAAACGCGATCTCGGAAACCGTGAACTCGCCGATATTGCCGCGCGGCCCGTCGAGATCGCTAACGCTGTCGCCGTCCATCATCGCCTCCGGTTCGGGCACAGGGTTCGCTCGAATCCGGCGCGAAGTCTAGAGCGGTTGCCGTCAGGGTGCCTCGCCAGGGGGCGGTGGCGGTGGCGGCGGCGGAGGGCCGTCGTCGAGGGGAACCGGCGGCATGGCGTTCTTGCCGCGGCCGATTTCCTGCCGCACCTTAAGCGGCACCGTTTCGAGCGCGCGCAGGATCGACGACTACACGATGGTCATCAGCCCGCGGGCCTTGTCCTGCTCCACCAGAAAGAGCGCCTTCACGCGGGCCGGGTCCAGCGGATCGGCGCGCATGGCCTCGAAGGTCTGCTGGCGCGCTTCGTTGAGTTCCCGCGCCGCCTGCCGGACAAGCGGGCGGTTCTGGTCGTCCGCCCGCACGGCATCGCGGATCTCCGGCGGAAATGCGCGCATCAGGAAGCCGAAGCCGGGCGGTGGCGGCGGTGGCGGCCGATGGGAAAAGGTGCCGACGAGATAGCCGGCGCCGACGAAATTCACGACGAGCGAGACCGCGAGCGCGGCGGCCACGGCAACCGCCGTGCGCGTGCCGACGATCATGATAGGTCACCCGGATCGAACCCGAGGACGACGACCGCCAGTTCCTGCTCGCCGTAGCCGGTGTCGTGGGTGGTCGGCACCGGTGCGACGATGCTGAGGCCGACCCCGAGGGCGACGCACATCACCAGCGTCCACGCCCCGACGAAGGCGAAGCGGCGGCTGAAGCC
>JAEZMP010000242.1 GCA_023442215.1 Pseudomonadota bacterium | reverse complement strand
GTGCTGATGATGCAGCTGCGCAGCTTCAGGCTGCTGGGGGTGGTGCTCAGCATCGCGCCGCTCGGGCTGATCGGCGTCGTCGGCGCGCTCCTGCTCGCGGGCAAGCCGCTGGGTTTCGTGGCGCTGCTCGGCATCCTGGCGCTGAACGGGATCATCACCAAGAACGCGGTCATCCTGGGCGGACAGATCGAGGACGAGCGCGCCGCCGGCAAGGGGATCGCCGAGGCTGCGCTCGATGCCGCGAGCACGCGCTTCCGGCCAATCATGCTGACAGCGATCTCGACCGTGCTTGGCATGATCCCGATCGCGCCGACGGTGTTCTGGGGGCCGATGGCGTTCGCCATCATGGGCGGCCTGCTCGTTGGAACGGTGCTGACCCTGATCTTCCTGCCGGCGGTCTACGTCGCCTGGTTCGGACCGGATGCGGGACCGGAAGCGGTTCCGGACCGCGAGCCGGCCGGCGCTGGCGCGAGCAGCTGACGGGCCTGCGGCCGGGACCTTCGTTCCGGTCGTTCCTTTCTGAGGCCCGCCCGCTGGTGTCAGCGGGCCAAGCCGGAGACGAGACATGCCGACCACGACCGCAGCCGACCGCCAGACCGTGCTCGTCGATCTCGCCCTGCAGGGCGGCGGCAGCCACGGCGCCTTCACCTGGGGGGTGCTCGACCGGCTGCTGGAGGAACGCTGGCTTTGGTTCGATGGCATCTCCGGGACCTCGGCCGGTGCGATGAACGCCGCGGTGATGCTCCACGGGCTTGCCGACGGCGGCCGCGAGGGCGCGAAGGCCGCGCTCGAGGATTTCTGGCGGGCGGTTTCACGGGCCGCCGCGTTCAGTCCGTTCCAGCGGGGGCCGCTCGACGTGCTGACCGGCCGCTGGACGCTCGACAATTCCCCGGCCTTCCTCGCCATGGACATGATGGCGCGAATGTTCTCGCCCTACGATCTCAATCCCGGCGGCCTCAATCCGCTGAAGAAGATCCTCGACCGTTATGTCGACGTCGAGCACCTGAAGCAGAGCGACGTGAAGCTGTTCGTGACGGCGACCAATGTCGCAACCGGCCAGCCACGCATTTTCCGCAACCACGAGATCACGCCGGAAGCGCTGCTCGCCTCCGCCTGCCTGCCGACCATGTACCAAGCAATCGAGATCGACGGCGAGGCTTACTGGGACGGTGGCTATTCCGGCAATCCGACCATCACGCCGCTGGTGCAGCACTGCCAGTCCCAGGACACCATCCTCGTGCAGATCAATCCGGTGCGCAGGCCGGAACCGCCGCGGCGCGCGCGCGACATCCTGACCCGTCTCAACGAAATCTCGTTCAACGCGGTGCTGCTGGAGGAACTGCACATGATCGCGGTGCTGCAGCAGGTCGCCGACCCCGGCAACAGCGAGGGGGCGATGTGGGCGAACATGCGTATTCATCGCATCGCCAGCGAGAAGGCCATCAAACTCGGCTATTCCTCCAAGCTCAATGCGGAGTGGGCCTTCCTGAAGATGCTGCGCGACGAAGGCCGGCGCACCGCCGAGCAGTTCCTGACCGATCACGGCGGCGACATCGGGGTGCGCTCCACCATGGACGTCCAGGCCTTCTTGAAGGGGAATTGAACCATGGGCCTTTTCGGCATTCTGGTCGCCCTCGGCCTGCTGCTCTATCTCGCCTACCGGGGCTGGACCATCCTTCTGCTCGCGCCGCTCGCCGCCATGGTCGCGGTCGCGTTCGCGGGCGAGCCACTGCTCGCCCACTGGACGCAGACGTTCATGTCGAATGCGGCCGGCTTCATCGCGCAGTTCTTCCCGTTGTTCCTGCTCGGAGCGCTGTTCGGCAAGCTGATGGACGACAGCGGCTCGGTGACGGTGATCGCGGACCGGCTGACCCACCGGCTCGGCAAGGAGCGGGCGATCCTCGCCGTGGTGCTCGCCGGCGCCATCGTCACCTATGGCGGCGTCAGCCTTTTCGTGGCGTTCTTCGTGCTCGCGCCGATGGCGACCGCGCTGTTCCGCTCCGCCGCCATCCCGCGCCGGCTGATGCCCGCGGCCATCGCGCTCGGCACCTCGACCTTCACGATGTCGGCGATGCCCGGCACGCCCTCGATCCAGAACGCGATCCCGATGCCGTTCTTCGGCACCACGCCGTTCGCCGCGCCCGGACTCGGCATCCTCGCCTCGGCGATCATGTTCGGCTTCGGCATGTGGTGGCTGAGGCGCGCCGAACGCGCGGCGCGCGCGAAGGGCGAAGGCTTCGGTACCGACGACAGCGTGGTCGACCTCGAGGTCGTCGCCGACGACGACTTCGTGCGTTCGCGCGCCACCGGCTCGCAGTCGTTCGACACGGCCGAGATACCGCGCGGCGACCACACCCGCGATCTGCCGCCGGTGTGGGTCGCAGTGCTTCCGCTGGCGGTGGTGATCGCGGTCAATCTCGTGATGTCGATGATCGTGCTGCCGCGGATGGACGTCAGCTTCCTGGCGGAGGAGCGCTTCGGGCAGGTCACGCTGTCGGCGGTTGGCGGCGTCTGGTCGGTCGCGGTCGCGCTGCTCGCTGCGATTCTGACCGCGCTCGCGCTCAACTTCCGGCGCCTGAAAAGCCTGCGCGCCTCGATCGATGCCGGCGCCAACGCGTCGGTGCTGCCGGTGTTCGCCGTTGCCAGTCTCGTCGGCTTCGGCGCGGTGGTCGCCGCCTTGCCGGCCTTCGGCCTGGTGCGCGAATGGGTGCTCGGCATCGAGGGCGGGCCACTGGTCTCGCTCGCGGTGGCGACCAACATCCTGGCCGCGCTGACCGGCTCGGCCTCGGGCGGCCTGACGATCGCGCTCGATGCCCTCGGCTCATCCTACATGGAGGTGGCGCGGCAGACGGGCCTCGACCCCTCCTTGCTCCACCGCGTCGCCGTGATCGGCTCGGGAACGCTCGACAGCCTGCCTCACAACGGCGCGGTGGTCACGCTTCTCGCCGTGTGCGGTTCGACCCACGCCAAGAGCTATTTCGACATCGTCATGGTGTCGGTCGTCAGCGCGCTCCTGGCGCTCGCGGTGGTCATAGCGGCCGGCACCCTGTTCGGGTCATTCTGAGGACGCCGCGGCGAGAAGCTTGTTGCGACCGTCTCTCTGATCGAACGGTTCCAGATGGGGAGAATGCCGGGCCACACGGTGCGCGATGGCGGCCGCTGCCCGGCATGCAAGGTCGCCTAGATGCCCTGGCCGCCCGATACCTCGATGCGCTGCGCATTGATCCAGCGGTTGTCCTCCGAGAGGAGACTGGCGATCATCGGGCCGATGTCGTCCGGCAGGCCGACGCGGCCGAGCGCGGTCATTTCGGCGAAGAACTTGTTGAAGTCCGGCGTGTCTCGAACGGCGCCTCCGAAGAAGTCGGTTTCAATGGCGCCCGGCGCGACCGTGTTGACGGCGATGCCGCGGCTGCCGAGTTCCTTCGCCATGTAGATGCTCAGCACCTCGACCGCGCCCTTAACGGCCGAGTAGACCGACCAGCCGGGAGCGGAGACGCGCGTCAGTCCGGACGACAGATTGACGATACGCCCTCCATCGGCGAGCAGCGGCAGCAGCGTCTGGGTCAGAAAGAACACGCCCTTGAAGTGGACGTCGACGAGCTTGTCGAACTGCTCCTCGGTGGTGTCGGCGATCAGGGCGTAGTCGCCATGGCCGGCATTGTTGACCAAGCTATCGAAGCTGTCCCGGCCCCAGCTATCCCCCAAGACGCGCTTCAGTTCTTCGGAAAATGTGGCGAAGGTCGACACCTTGCCAACGTCGAGCTGCAGGGCCATGGCGCTCCGACCGAGGGCGCGGATTTCCGCGACGA
>JAEZMP010000662.1 GCA_023442215.1 Pseudomonadota bacterium | reverse complement strand
CCCCAGGGCACCGCCGGGGCGATCATGCCGTTCCCCGAGCGGGCGGGCGCGGCCTCTTCGCTGCTGGGCGTGCTGCAGATGGGCTCGGGCGCGCTGTCCGGCATTCTCGTCGGTCACCTCGTCGGAGCGGCGGTGTGGCCGTTCACGGTGGTGATCATGGCCTGCGGCCTCGCGGCGCTCGCGGTCGATCTTGCCACGCGGCGGCGCCGGCTTGCGGCCCCGGTCCGCGGCGCGGGGCGGTGATCGGCGTCGTTCGGCTTGACGGGGGGGCAGGGCGACCTTATACGTGCGCGACCTCCGATCAGGAACGATTGTGATCGCGGCTTTGGCCGGGCACGCCGTGTGGCTGCCGTCGAACGAACGATCGCAGTCCCGATCCCTGGATTGCCCATTGATGGCCGCGCCGCCCGTCCCCTGTCAGGGGATGCGGAGACCGGCCGAGAACGAAAGAAGGTGCCACGATGGCTCGTCGTTGCGAATTGACCGGCAAGGCCGTCCTGACCGGCAACACCGTCAGCCACGCCAACAACAAGGCGCGTCGCCGTTTCCTGCCGAATCTGGTGAACGTGACCCTGCTGTCCGAGGCGCTGGAGCAGAAGGTGCGCCTGCGCATCAGCGCCAACGCGCTGCGCTCGGTCGAGCACCGCGGCGGTCTCGATGCGTTCCTCCTGAAGGCCCGCGACGCCGAGCTCGGCGAGCGCGCGCTGATCGTGAAGCGTGAGATCGAGCGCAAGCTCGCCTCCGCCGCGGCCTGATCGCCACGTTCGCGCTGGCGCCAGCCGCCGACGCGGAAAAGCGCGACCGACTGAAAATCCCGGATGCCCGGTGTGATGCCGGCTCCGGGCTTTTTGCATGACACCGGGTGCGGGAACACCCTCGCGTTTCCCACCCGACCCGCTGACGGAAGCAGGACCATGAGCAACAAGCCCCTTGCCGGCGGCAGGACCTCCCGGCGCTTCAGCCTCGCGGATCTGGTGATTCCGACCGTCGCGATGACGCTGGTCGTGGTCGCCTCCAACATCCTCGTCCAGTATCCCGTCGAGGGCCAGGTGGGGCGGCTGGTGCTGGCCGATCTCCTCACGTGGGGCGCGTTCACCTATCCGGTCGCATTCCTGGTGACCGATCTCACCAACCGCTATTACGGCTCGACGGTGGCGCGCCTGGTGGTGGTCGCCGGCTTTGCCGTCGCCGTCGCGCTCTCGGTGGCGCTGTCGACGCCGCGAATCGCGGCCGCCTCCGGCACGGCGTTCCTGTGCGGGCAGATCCTCGACGTGACGGTGTTCAACCGGCTGCGGCGGCTCGCGTGGTGGTGGGCGCCGCTGACGGCCTCGCTTGTCGGCTCGGTGCTCGACACCGCGGTGTTCTTCACGCTGGCCTTCGCCCCGGCGGCCGTGTTCCTCGGCCCGAACGACGCCTTCGCCATCGAGGCCTCGCCGCTCGTCGGGCTGTTCGCCGCCGAGGCACCGCGGTTCGTGTCGTGGGCCATCGGCGATCTCAGCGTCAAGATCGCCGCGGCTCTCGTGCTGCTGGTGCCCTATCGCATCGTGCTCTCGATCGTGCTGCCGAGCGCGCTGGCGCGCCCGGCCGCCTGATCCGGCTTCGGCAGGGGCAGGGGGCTCGCCAGCGCGAAGCGCAGCATCAGCGTGCGCTGCAAGAGCGAGCGGTTGTCGTCCGAAACCAGCGTGACGATCTCCCGCCCGGCGTAATCGCGGTGGAGGGCGAGCCCTTCCATGTTGTCGATCTCGTCGCCGAAATCCGCCTCCGCCACGACGAGACCGTCGAGCGGAGCGGTGCCGGCGAGGTCGTGGGCGCCGATGCGGCGCAGCCGCATGTAGAGCCCCAGCGGACGTCGATAGAGCCGCTCGAGGACCAGGAGATCGCCTCCCGGCAGGAAGGCCGCGTCGGTGACGGAAAACCCGTCCCGCGCCTTGAGTGCCACCGCCCTCCACCGGCCCGCCTTCAGCACGCCGCCGCGGATCGACCCGGTCCTGTCCGCCGTCTCGGCGAAGGCGACGAGTTCGCTCTCTCCGTTCACCGAACGTATGGCAACGGCCTCGACACCGCGATTGGACGGCAGCCGCGTCAGCCACGGCGGCAGCGCGACGGGTTTCATGCGCGCGGCGAACGGTGGGTCGCCGTCGAATCGCACCAGGCCGCGCCCTTCCAGCGAGACGACGAATCCCCTGCGATCCGGCAGCGCGGCAATGGCTTCGGCATCCACCAGCCGCTTCGGCAGCGGCTTGCCCCCGGCGTCGAGCATCGGGGCGACCAGCACGTCGGTGATGTCAGTCGGGCGGCCGTCTTCGGCCGTGACGATGCGGGCGGAAATCCAGAAACCGAAATCGGACACGGCCAGCATCCGGGTTCCGGTCGAATCGAGCGTCAGACCTGAGAGGCTCGAAAAGCGCTCGTCCGAGGCGCGCACCACCAGCCCACCGAGAAAATCGAGATCGCCGAAGCGCCGCCGCGACGGATCGGACAGGTCGAAGTGGGAGAGGGCGCGGGTCTGGACTGGCACCGGCACGGCAATGCCTTGCGGCTCCGCTGCCGCTGCCGCTGCCGGCGTCGCCAGCCACGCCGCCATGAGGCCGGGCGCCAGCCGCATGCCCGCCCGCGCGGCCTGCCGGAAAAGGGGCGGAAACGACGAACGCCGCGCAGCGGATCGCTCTGCGCGGCGTCTGTCGTGGTCGGTCTGGCGGAGCATGAGGCCCGGGCGCCGTCGCGGGGGTCAGGCGCGCCGGCGGATCGGCGCGCGGCCCGGTTGCGGCCGCCCTGAACCGCGGCCCGGCGCAGAGCGACCGGAACCGCGGCGGTCGCCGGCGTCGTCGTCGAACAGCGCGGCGAGCTGGTCGGTCATCGCGCCGGCCAGTTCGTCGGCATCGACGATCGTCACCGCGCGGCGATAGTAGCGGGTGACGTCGTGGCCGATGCCGATGGCGATCAGCTCCACCGGCGACTGGGTCTCGATTTCCTCGATCACCGCGCGCAGGTGCTTTTCGAGATAGTTGCCCGCATTGACCGACAGCGTGGAATCGTCGACCGGCGCGCCGTCGGAGATCATCATCAGGATGCGGCGCGATTCCGGGCGCGCCATGAGCCGGGTGTGGGCCCAGGCCAGCGCCTCGCCGTCGATGTTCTCCTTCAGGAGCCCCTCGCGCATCATCAGGCCGAGATTGCGCCTTGCCCGGCGCCACGGCGCGTCGGCGGCCTTGTAGATGATGTGCCGGAGGTCGTTGAGCCGGCCCGGATTGACGGGCTTGCCGGCCTGAAGCCAGGCCTCGCGCGACTGTCCGCCCTTCCACGCCCGCGTGGTGAAGCCGAGGATCTCGACCTTGACGCCGCAGCGCTCCAGCGTGCGCGCCAGAATGTCGGCGCAGGTCGCCGCGACCGTGATGGGCCGGCCGCGCATCGAACCTGAATTGTCGAGCAACAGCGTCACGACGGTATCGCGG
>JAEZMP010000656.1 GCA_023442215.1 Pseudomonadota bacterium | reverse complement strand
GCCCTCCACCCACGCGCCGTTTTCGATCGCGTCGACATCCACCTTGATCTTGCTGATATCCATTGGTCGCTCCTGTCACGAGTGGGGTGGCCGGGGGCGCTCGTGACCTCGCCCCCGGCCGGTTCACGCGGCCGGAATGGCCCGCGTGAAATGCGTCGTCAGCGGCGCTCAGGCCGCCGCTTGTCGGTCGATTTACGGGCCGCCTCGGCGTGGTGTTTGACGACGACGTCGTCGAGCACGCGGATCAGCGCCTTGAAATCCGCCCGCTCATCCACGTCGGCAATGCCGGCCCGGTCGGCATAGGCCTCGATGGCGCTCCATGGGATTGGCCCGACCCCGAAGCCGGATGTGCGCTCCGTCGCAAGATCGCCGAAGGCGCGCCACACAAAGGCAAGGTGCTCCGGCAGCTCCGGCCGGTTGCGCAGTGCCGGCGGGTCGAAATCCGGGTTTGCCGCCCGCTCTTCCTCGAGGAAGCGGATCGCATCCGCGCTCCACGCCAGCGACCACGTCATCAGCGCGGTCAGCGCCGCGCCGTCGGCCTCCATCGCCGCGTGATGGGCGCGGGTGACGATGTCCGCCGCCGCCTGCACGCCCGCAAGCAGATCGCCAAGCGCGGGATCGCACAGCAGCGCCCGCGCTGTCTCAGCGGTGAAGTCGAGCGGCTGCCCGGCATGCTCGACATTGCGCCAGCCGGTCAGGATCGTGGCGGCGGCAAGCGCGCCGTCGTCGACGGGCCCGGTGCGCAGCATCCGCGCCCGCTCCCGCTCGTGGTCGGGGTTTCCGAACCGGCGGACCCGGATAGCGATGTCCCCGAGCCCGGGCAGGCCGTCGACCCATTCACCCGTCGGCGGCATCGTCGGGGCGCGCGGCCGCGCCCGCGCTCCGGCCGGAGATACGGCGCGCATGCCCCTTCTGCACGAGCAGCGCCTCGTATTCCCGGGTCAGGTCGGCGGGGCGTTCCCCGACGGTGAAGGCCCGTTCCTCGCCCTCGGGCCAGCCGCTGAAAGCCTCTGTGATCTCGATCGCCATCACGCCACCGCCCGCGTGATCTTGAGCGAGCACGCTTCCGTGGCGTCGTAGACGGCGGTGAACGGGATCGAGGCGATCACGTCCTCGTCGTTGCCGCCCTCCTGCACCTGGCCGCCCCCCAGCACGCATTTCGGGAAAAGGAAGGTGTATTTCTCGTTGGTGACGGTGCCGACGGTGAACGAGATCGCCGCGCTGCCGTGGTCGAGCACAGCCTGATAGGCTTCGTTCGACGAGAAATAGAGTTCGATGGTGCCGGTCGCTTCGAACCGCCCGGTGCCGAACTCGCTGGAAAACTTGCTGCCGACAGCGGGCCGGGTCCGCAGGTTGTTGGTCAGGTCGAAATTGAGGCTGCGCACCACCACCGGATCGAGGATCGCGGCCGACGAGATCGACAGCGCCGATACCGAATTGGAGGCGTCCGCGATGGCCTTGGTGTTGGCGGCGGTATAGGTCGCGCCACTCACGATCGCCGTGCCCAGCACCTCGGCGAGCGCCATCGCGTTGAAAGTCATGGTCACCTTCGAACGGCTCTGCAGGCTGAACGAACAGCTGTTCACCTGCACGCCGGTGAAGCGCGAGAACGAATAGCCGGCGCCGAGCTGGCGGCGATGCTCGAAGGCGAACAGCGCCTTGGTCACGCCGTTCTTCAGCACGTTCGTCGACCACGTCCCGCGCAGCAGTGCCGCGAACAGGTCATCGTGTGTGCCGTAGGAAAGCTCGCACTGGTAATCGCCGGCCCAGTCCTGCCCGGTCTGGATCAGGTCGGGCACGTTGCGATCGGCGCGGCGCTCGTCGCTCGTCACGGTGCTCTTGTTGAGCCGCAGTCCGCCGCCCGTCGCCCGCCACACCTTCCAAGTCGGCGTCGCAGGCACCGCGCCGTCGGCCGTCGAAACATAGGCGAGCTGAATGGCGCTCGAATCCGAGAAATCCACCATGGGACGTTCCTTCGATGTTGGAGGATGATCAGCCGAAAAGGTCGAATCGGTACTCGACGGCGACGGCGAACACGCAATAGGCGCCGTCGGTGTCCTGATCGTCGGTAGCGGTCGAGGGCGAGTAGCAGACGAGATGCTCCGCGAGGCTCTGCCCCCGGAACATCGCCTCGATCTCCGCCGACCATGCCCGCCCGTCGTCGACGCCGATGCCCCGCGGCACGAAGATCAGCACGCGGAACACGCCTTCCTCGCGGTGGACGTTGTTGCCCGGCGCGCCGATGGATTTCTGTGCCGACCGGCACCACGGATAGTCGATCTTGAGGAACGCGGCGCCATCGGCCGGCACGCCGCCATCGCCGTTCGGTGCCAGGATAGGCACCTCGGAATGCGTCCAGTGCGCCGCGAGCCAGGCCTCGGCGGCGGTGCAAACCTGCGCGTGCGCCATGGGGTCACCTATAGGGCGTAATGATGATGGCGGGCGTTCGGCCCTGACGGGCGACCTCTTTTGGCCTGCCGCTTCGGGCGCGCCCTACGGCCCATTCATGGATGCCGCCGAACAGAGGCGCCCGGTAGCTGAACCTGATCTTGACGATGTTCCCGAACCGACGGCTCGCCACCGCGGCAACCGCCTGAAACACGCCGTCCGGGGCCTGCTGTGACAGCCCGCGCTCGATCTTGCGGGCATACGGTTGGGTGTTGAGGATCGCGACTTCGTCGAATTGCGCCGGCAGCGGTGCACTCGTCTCGATCGCCATCCCGTCGAGCAGCACCACGAACGAATCCTTGTAGTGCCCGTTCTTGCCGGGTCCGATCGGCGACGCCTGAATCAGCGCCTCGGTAATCCAGCGGATCGACTCGTCCGCGAAGGCCCATTCCACATCGATGCGGCCGGCGGGCTTCACGCTCTCGAAGGCCGCGCCTTCGCGTCCGTCGACGAACTCCCGCCTGGGCGGCTCCACGCCGAACACGCGCCGATTTCGCGCGGCGGCCTCCGCTACCGCCTCCCGGGCCATCTGCGCCCGCAGCGCCCGGCGCTCGGCCTCCGGAACGATGTCGTCGAGCGTGATCTTGCGCGTGATCGCACTCGTCTCGATCCGGACCTTCATGGGCCGCGCACCCGGATTTCATAGGCGATCAGCACCCCGCCGACCCGCCGCGTCTGGTCGTCCACCGCCCGGATCGTGGTCACGGTGCCGTCGATTACGATGCGATCCACCCCCACCTTGATCGGCGCCGGAAAGTCGCCGATGTCCTCGGCGAGCGCGATCACGCGCCGGTCGCCCTGCTGCACGTCGCCAACCATCTCCCGCGGCTCGTAGCCGGTGACACGCGCGCGAAGCGTTACTTCCGCCACAGTGCTCAGCGCCGCGCCGGCCACCCGCCGCAGCACCACGGTGCCCGCCTTCTGCATCTGGCGGCGATAGCTAGCCTTCATGGCTTCCGGCGTCATGTCAGCGGCCACCGTTGATAATGGGCCAGAAGGCTGGATATCGCCCGCTCATGTGCGGTCGATACCTCGACGATGCCGCCGTAAGTCGTCGATCCGACGCCGTCGACGTCGTCGGTGCGGATCAGAAGGTCGCGGCCGGACATCCCCGCCTTCATCCCGATCTTCAGCAGCATTGCCGAAATCAGCGGCGGCGGAACGCTGGTGCCACTGTCACCGAACCCGAGAACAGCCGTCACCGTGACGCGCGACCCCGGTTGGATCGAAGGCCATTGCCGGCCGAAGCGCAGCGTGATTTTCGGGTCCAGATCGTCGGCATGAACCTCGAACACATCGCCATCGACCGCGCGCGTCACGCCGGCCGCATCGACGTAGGCAATCTCGACGGTGTCGGGATCGAGGATCGGAGCCGCGGGAAGGAACCCCAGCGCACGGAAGTCGTCGCACTGCATCGATACCGTCTGACGGATCAGCCGGATGCTGCATTCGTTCTCGACCTCGGTGCGCGCGGAGGCGATGAACTGCGAAAGCGCGGCGTCCCGGCTGGCGTCGCCTTCGTCGAGCCCGCATTGCCGCCGGGCCTGCACCACGGTGACCGGTTCGGTCGTGGGCGCGACCGTTACACGGGATGGAAACCACTTCATGGGGCGCGTCAGCGGGTTTCAGGAGCCGCGCGCTTCCGCGTGCGCTCCGCCGGCACCTCCGAAACGGGCACGGCATACCCGGCATCGATGTAGCGGCGCGCCTCCCGATCGTCGAAGCGCTCGGTCTCGTCGCCCGCGGCGAGTGCGAAGTCCGCGCCGGCGACGGGCGTAAGCATCCTGATTTTCATGTCCCGCTTCCTTGCTTGGATGCGGGCGGCGTCAACCGCCGCCCGCTGGTTTGCCGCTTCCGGCCGACGGGCCGGATTACGACGCGGCGGTGATCAGGTGCTTGATGGCGGTGGTATCGCCAAGCTCGCCATCGAACCGGATGAGCCCGGCGATCCCGAGGTCCGGCCAGAACCGTTCCCGCAGCACGCCGATCGCCGGAGCGCCGACCTTGCGGACGAAGTACTTGCCGAAGTCGCCGAAGATCATGATCTTCTTCGCGGCGGCGATGCTGTCCATCGCCTGGTTGATCTCGTACCGGAAGCCGAGCAGCGTTCCGGGCGAGCCCTTGGTGATGTCCCCCATCTGCCAGAGATAATTGCCCTGGCCGTCCTTCAGCTTGCGGATCACGGACAGCGTCATGTCGTTGAACATGAAGCGAGCCTTCGGCGACTGGCGATAGGCCGGATCGACCGAGTGCAGCAGGTCGATGATCTCGTCCGACGTGATCGCCGTGGCACCGGCGGCGGTCTTGCCGAGGCTCGAAGCGGTGACGACGCCATTCGGCTGGGAAGAACCGGTGCCGACCGTGAGCTTACTGTTGGCGATCCGCCCGAGGCGCTCGCCCAGCAGCTCGGCCAGCAGCGTCTCCACGTTCAGGACGGAGTCCTGCGCGAGTTCCATCGAGAGCCTCACGAACTCCGTGTCGAACACGTAGGCATCGAGGCTCTTCTGGCCGAAGGTCACGTCCTTGCCGCCGTCGTCCGTCAGCGGCGTCCCCTCGGTGTGGGCTTCGGCCGTCACGGCGGTATCGTCGACGGTCGGAATCTTGATCGGAGCGCCAGAGGCCGTGTTCAGCACCGTGCAGATGTCCTCGTCGTACATCGGCCCCCAGGCCTTCATGGCCTTGACGATGAACGCGGCGAGTTCCGTCGGCACCGTGTAGCCGCCGGCCGCGCCGGTGGTGGTCTGCGCGCGGAATTCGCTGTTCGGCAGCGCCCCGTTGCGAAGAACCTGCCGCTCCTCCGCGTTCAGCTCGCTGACATCGCCGCCGCGCCGAAGGAAGTCGTGGAACACCTGGCGATATTCCAGCGGCCGGGCACCGTCATCGCCGCCGCCGCGGCCCTCGCCATCGCCCGGATTCGGGCGGCGCCGCGCACGACGCTCTTCCTGGTCACGCTCGAGCCTGGCGACCCGCTCCTCGCGCGCGATCTCCGTCTCCAGCCGGTCGTACTCCGCCATGGCGGTGTCGTGCTGGCCCTCGAGTTCCCTGACCCGCGCCTCGTCGGTCTGGGCGCTGATCTGTTCGAGTCGCTCCCGCGCCTCGGTCACGATGACCGCCTGGCGCTCGCGCAGTTCCCTGAGCCGGTTGCTCATTGTTCACCTCATGAAAAAGCCCGCCGAGGCGGGCCGATTTTTGAAGGTTGGGCGAAGGCGAGCGCCTTACGCTTTACTCCCCGTCCCCAGGCCTCGCGCCCGAAGATCGAGGGTGGCTTTCATCGCGATGCGCCGCTGTGCACCGCTGAAATTGTGCTGACGGCGGTCACGCATTGCGGCCTCAAGCGAACGAAGGGCAATCGATGTGCCCTCGAACGCGGGGTCGGATACGATCGAGACCTCGTCGAGATCGACCGCCAGCAGGGTGCGCACCGGGATGGCGCCGGTCTCATCCCACTCCTGCCCGTTCGGTCGCACCCTGAAGCCGAAGGACATGCCCGTGATATCCCCGCGCTCGATCAGCGTGCGGGCATCGCGGCCGTCCGTCGTGTCCGGTAGATCGATCTCGACAGCCAACCCCTTGTCGTCCTCGGCAAGGCGTAGCGTGCCTGCGGACATGCGGCCGAGGACGCGATTGCTGTCGTGGCCGAAATAGGCGCGCACGTCGGCGGTGCGCAGGCTTTCCGTGAACGCACCGCGGGCGATCACCTCGCGGAAAAACCCGCCGATATTGGCCTCCTCCCCGAACACAGCGGCATAGCCCGCGACTGTGACCAGGTCGCCCGTGGCGCGCCGTTCGAGAGCGCGCACCCCGGCGCGACGTTCACGATCATTGCAGCTGCGCGGCATTGTGTTCTCCGTCTGACGGCGGCCCATCATCGTGGCCATTCGGTGCGGCGGTGGACGAAGTGCCCAGCACCACGGTCGCACCCTGCACCAGCAGGTCGTTCGCGGCCGGGTTCGGGTGCTCGCCCCGCTCGTCCAGCGCGCGCGCCTCGTTCGGCGTCATCTGCGCCGTCTGGATGGCCCTGGCCAAACCTTCGATCCGGCTCTTGAAGTCGCCGCGCTGCAACCCGTCGAGATTGTGACGGATGTAGCGCTTGCTGTTCGTCCGGCCGAAGAGCTTGAGGTTCATCTCGTCTTCCAGCGCGGTCGCCCACTGACCGATCAGATGTTTGACGAGGTGCAGATCCTGCTGTTCGGCATTGTTGAATGTCAGCTTGCTCAGGTCCTGCAGAAACACCGGGGGCATCTGATATGCGCGCGCGATCTCCACGATCTGGAATTCCCTCGCGCTGATCATCTGCCCCTTCTGCGGATCGAATCCGACCGGCTTAAGTTCATAACCGGTTGGCATCGGGAACACCGGCCGCAAGGAGTCCTTCGCCGCATCGATGGCGCGATTGACGTCGGCGAGCGATCTCTTGATCCCATCCGTTGTCGACGCCAGCGGCCCGACCATTGCCAGCGGAGGCACGCCACCTCCGGCGAAGAACCCGCTCGCATAGTCGTTCATCGCCAGCGCAAGCTGGATTGCCTTGGCCGCAAGGTGGATCGGAGCGTGGTGGCCCGTCTGATCCGCCTTCAGCATGAAAGGAATGTCGATGATATCGCTCGCCGGATATTCGATCCCGTCCGATGTATAGAAGAGGCGCATGCCCCGGCGCCTGATGGTCACCTTGTTCGGGTTCATAGGCCAGATATTTTCGAACGAGTTTCCGTTGCGTTCGATCCACGCGAGACCGCGACCGGTCGTGAACACCTGCTGCCAGAAATACTGCCAGAACTTGAACGCTCCCATCTCCGTGTTCGGAGATTCATTGACGATGCCCTGAACCTTGCCGGTGAGCTTCGCCGCACCCTTCTCGGTCGCCCGATAGGCGTGGCGGGGCAGCGCGGCAAGCGTCCGCGACAGGAAGGCCACAGCAGCGAGAACGGCCGGCACCCGAAGCGCCATGTCGACCGTCACGGCAGGGAGGGACTTCGAGTCGATTCCGAATAGCGCGAAGAAGCTCTCGGCCGAGACCGGCACCGTCGGGTTCTCGATCGACGCATTCCGCTGCTCGGGCCCGCTTGCGGCTTCCGCCGCCGATACCGCCCTTTTGCGCCCCATCAACTTTGCCCCAGGCTGAAGTTCGGATCGTCCCAAGGGGACGCCGGCGCCGGCGCGGTGCCGGCCGTTGCCAGCCCGACCGCCATCACGGCGGCGGCGATGCCGTCGACCTTCTCCTTGCTCCGCTTCTTCGCGACCATGAAATTCATATTTTCGTCGAACCTCACGTCCGCATTGCCTGCCATCCACCGCAACACGGGGTGGCCGCCGTGATCGATTTTCCCGGCATAGATCAGCCGCTCGAATGACTTTGTGGGCTCGCCCAGGCTCTGGATGCCCTGCCGCATCTCGATCAGCTTGTCGGGCTCGACGCCGTCTTTCTGCAGGTCGCCGACGAGCTTCGCGGCGTTCCACGGGTCGTAGGCGACCCCGCGAACGTCGAAATCGTCCATCCCATCGAGGATGGCGCGCTGCACGAACCCCTGGTCGACATAGTCGCCCGGCGTCGTCTCGATCGCGCCGGCGGCATGCCATCGGTCATACCCGACCTTGTCCCGCGAGACGCGGATGGGGATGGTGTCTTCCGGCACCCAGAATCGCGGCACCAGCAGGAAACCGCCATCGTCGAGCGGGAACAGCCAGACGAGCGCCGTGATGTCCTGCGTCGACGAAACGTCGATAGCGCCATAGCACTGGCGCCCGCGCATCCGCTCATAGGCGTCCTTCCACCCCTCCGGTGACGAGGTGCAGGCATCCCACTTGCGCATGTTGAGCCAGCGGACAAGCTGCTCGACCCACTGGTTCAAGTGGTAGCGGCGGAAGTGCGCCTCCGCCCGAGGGTTGTCCTTTGCGAGCGCGGCCTCGCGGCGCAGGAACGTCAGCGTCGGTGACAGACCGAGCGACGGATTCGCCGCCGCCCACACCGCCTCGTCCTGCCAGTCCGCTTCCGGATCGGCCGCGAACACGACGACGAGCGTCGTCGGCTCTTCGATGCGCCCTTCGAGAATCCCCTTGCTTTCCTCCCAGAGGCCAAAACCGACCAGCTTGGACTTGATGCCGGCCGTCGACGCATAGAGTTCGATCGGCTGCAGTCTCGCGCCGGTGCCTTGCCGCAGCGTCGTCGAGAGATCGAGCGTATCCCACTCGTGCATCTCGTCGCCTGCGATCACTGTCGGCGACCGTCCGTGCTTGCCCTCGGCCTTGCCGCTCAGGAGCGCGAACCCCGCCCTGATCTGCGGCACGTAGATCGACTTTTTAAAGACCTGAACCCGCTTCGCCAGAGCCGGCGAAAGCGCGATCATGGTTTTCATCTTGTCGAAGACCATCCGCGCCTGGTCTTCGTCGCGCGCGAAGGCGAAACCCTGTCCCGAGATCGTCCCCTCGAGCAGGAAGAACAGCAGCGCCAGCGCCGCCAGGAACTCCGACTTGCCGTTCTTGCGCGGCACCCACAGCATCAGCCGACGAAACAGCCGGACGTGCTCGGTCCGCTCTTGCCCGGTTTCTTCGTCGAGCACCGTGATCGGTGCTTTCCATCCAACCAGCAGCCGGACGGTGATCTCCTGCCATGTGTTGAGCCGGAACGGCTTGCCGGCGAAGCGGTCTTCCGTCAGCCGGAACACCTGCGGCCAGAGTTTGACGACCGCATCGGCCTTGCGCGCATCGAACCACGCGCCCGGCACCTGCGCCGCGCGGCGCCACTGGACCCGAGCCCATTCATAGGCCGGATCGTCAGCGACCTTCTTGAGACAATCCGGTTCCGGCCAGATTCCAGCCGCGAACAGGCCGACCGCCGTGTCGGCCGCCCTGTGTGGTGCCGTCATGGCTCAGTGCCGCTGGCCGGGCGGCACGCTGTCCATCTGCCCGAGGATGCCGATCGGATCGGCGAGCCCGTCGTCGCCGTCAGCGCTCCGCGGCGCCGATGGATCAGGTTTCGCTACGACGCCATCGAACAGCGGTCCGAGTCCGGCAACGAGCGCCTGGTCGCGCAACATCTTGTAACGCTCGTCCGGGCGCATCCCGAAGGCGCCCTCGAGTTCCCTCAGCACCTTGTCGAGCTCGTGACGGGCGTGGAACGCGGGGTGCCGCTTCTTCGTCGCGGCGCCATTGCTGTCGAGCGTGTCGTACCACACCCCCTCTTTCCGGACCGCCTCGTCCGCGACCACCCAGTCCGCCACATAGCGGCAGTAGCGGGCGAGCGGAAAGGCATCGAGCGGCGTCAGCGCATTGATGGTCTGGAGCAACGGACTGAGGGTCCGCCACATCCGGGCCGCCGCCGGGCTCTTGCGCAGCCAGGCCGGGGCGCGGACGTCACCGAAGCTCACCGTTTTCTGTGCCGCCCTCCGGGCGCGCTTGCCCGGATTGCCCTTCGCATCCTGAAGATCAGGCGCGTCCGGCTTCCGTCCACGAGGCATCGCACCACCATCCATGCCCACGGCGCGTCATCACACCGTAAGTCGTTGCCGATAAGACCGTAAGTCGTTGCAGAAAAAAAGTTTTCGCCAATTTCGCGGCCCCACACCCGACCTTGCCCCACCGGTCCGGGGCTTGAGGGGGCTCAACATTCGATACCCCCCCCCTTCGGGGCGGCTGGTGTTGCGTCCGAACAACAGGGGGTCAGGTCAGGAGGGGGCGACCGAGGCGGCGGGCAAGGGCATCGATCGCCAACCGCCCAGCCCGTTCGGCCGCCTGCTTCGGACCGTCATGGCACGCGCGGCAGGATGCCACCCACCACTCCTTGACCCAGAAGACGCCTTCGAAGGTCCGATGGGGATAGAGGTGATCGACGAGCGTCGCAGGCGTCACCACACCGTCGAGTTCGCAGTAGGCGCACAGCGGATGCGAGCGCAGATAGCCGGCGCGCGCCTTGTCCCACGCGCCCGTATAACCACGCTCGCGCGCCGATCCGCGCCGTTCGTCATGGCGCTTGGCCTGCTGCTGGCGCGTCTCGACAGGTCGAGCGCGAAACGTCTTCGGCCGCATCGTCATCGAGCACCGCGCACGAAAAAGCCGGCGCGGGATGCCCGGCCGGCTTGTAAACTTGGCAATAGAAAACCGTTGCGGAGAGCGGGGTTCGCCTCCTGGGGGGCTTCCGGGCTGCCGCGTAGACCGCGCTTGCTCCGCTGAAGTCACCTTGTCCTGTTCTTCGCCTTTATCCTGCGATTCGCAAAAGGTCAAGAGGGACGCGCGCCCGGGTTAGGCCTCCGAAGATGGTCACGCGCACCACAGCCTCGGCGCGCAAGCTTTGCTCCACCTCACCCCTGAGGCCCTCAAACGGGCCGCCCGCGATCGAAACATGCTCCCCGACCGCCATGTGCACCCCGATGGTACTCTCCCGCGTCTCCGCATCATCGAGCAGGCCGGTATCCACCGCAAACACCAGATCCTCGACCACGCCGCGCCCCACCTCGGCGGGAACGACCCCGTCGCAAAGCAGAGCCTCGACGCCGTCCGTGCCCCGCACGCCGAACAGCCCGAGCCCATCACGCACACCGACCAGCACGTACCGGGGGAACGCCATGCGCCGAACCGCCTTCAGCCTCCCCATCTTTCCCGCGCGGCTTGAGCGCACCAACGTCCGATACCGCGGAATGAACACAAGATAGCCCTTCGCCTGCAAACCCTCGGCGGCCCGCGTCTCGCACTTGATATTGGTATAGACCACATACCAGCGCACGCCAGCCGTGAAGGCATCCCCCGGCAACAGGCACGTATCCCCAACAGGCGGCTTCTTGTCTTCCGCGTCCGCTTCGGCTTCTGAAACCGCCGCGTTCTTCAATGCTTTCATGGCGACCTCGCATCCGAGTTCACTCGATGCGGAATTATACAGCCACGTCCGCCATTCTTCTCTCAGTTGTCCCCAGATATCTCGATCCTCCCGCAAAAACTCGCAACCTCCCAAGACATCACTAACCTCCCATCCTATAACGCATTGAATAAAAACAGGAATTTAGATCATTGGGAGCTTATGGGAGGAACGGGAACATAAGTGCATATGAGGTTTCGCATGGGTGCGCGAGCGCGCTACAGATGTCATGGGCGGACAAGCTCCCGAACCTCCCACATCCTCCCAACCGCTGTTTTTTCAACGGGTTGGAAGCGCGGCAATCCTCCCGAAATTGGGAGGATGTCCCTCAGTCGGGAGGATAGGGGGCGGCGGGGAAAGCCTCCCCGTCATCGTCGACCGAAAGCGGATCGCCATTGTAGTCGACGAAGTCGTTCACGCCCTTGATCAACTCGATATCGAGCCACCAACTCTGACTCGACTTGCGCGACGGGATGCCTCTCTCCTTGAGCGCATTCGCCAGCCCCTTGGACGACCACTCCGTTTCGCCCACACACTTCGCCCAGGCGCAAAACACCTTGTGCATCTCGGAGGCCTGTACCCGCTTGCCGATCGCGGCACGGGTACAGGTGGACAGGAAGCGCCCGAGCGGGTCGCTGTCCTCGCGAAACGCATCGGTAGCGTGCTCGACAATCTCCGGGATGACGAGCCCGTTGTCGAGCCAGTCGCAGAGCCCCCCGAGAAGCCTGTTCAGGATGCCGCTCGCCTCGGCCCTCAACTTCTCGGTCAGCCTCTTGTCGCGCCGGTGCTTGGGGATGAACACACCCCATGGCACCAGCACCAGCCGGCCCCATATGCCCTCGTCGTGGCCGTCGACGCGCGGGCGATAATTACCCTGAATCGTCAATTTGAACTGCACCACGAACGAGAAGAATTCCTTGTTGAGGTGCCGCGCCGTCAGCGGCTCGCCGCCGGTCACAAGCTTGATCAGGCTCTCGGCGAGCTTCGCGTTCTTTTCCGGTTCGGATGTCCGCAGCATGCGCACGCCGGGAAGGATGGCCAGGT
>JAEZMP010000582.1 GCA_023442215.1 Pseudomonadota bacterium | reverse complement strand
GTTGTGGGAGATGTATTGATGACCTGGGCGCTGATCATTGATGACAAGGTGCATGAGCTTTTCGCCGAGCGCCCGGTATTGCACCCGTCGCTGGAGCTGGTGGAGGTGGATGCCTCCGTCGAGGCGGGCTGGCTGCGCGGCGAGGATGGCACGCTGGCGCCGCCGCCGGCGCCGCCGGAGCCGGACCTTGCGGCCTACAAGGCGCTCGTCTGCGCGCGCATCGACGCCGAGGCCGAGGCGGTGCGGGCGCGGTACATCACCGTCGGGTCCGGACAGGCCATGACGTACCTCAGCAAGGCGGCCGAGGCCGCTGCCGCTGTCGCCGAAGAGGACCCCGATCCGGCGGATTATCCGCTGCTTTCCGCGGAGGTCGGCATCACCGCGCCGTCGCTCGGCGAGGTGGCTGCCGTGGTGCTCGCGGCACACCGGGAATGGCAGGTCGCGGGGGCGGCGATCGAGGCTGCGCGGCTCGGCGGCAAGGCGGCCGTGATGGCCGCCGAGGATGCCGTTGCCGCCGCCGCCGCGGGGGCGGCCGTGAGCTGGCCGGGAGGTCCGCTCGATGGGTGACCAGGCGAGTTATCCGAGCGCGGCGGTCAGTGCTGGCGGGCGCGTGCTCGGCCTCAACCCGAGCGGCGGGACCGTCAATTTCGACGTCCAGGACTTGGCTAACGTCGCGGCCGCCGCCGGGGCGGCCGTGGCGCCGATTACCATCACAGCCGGCGCCTACACCGTGACGGCGATCAATCTCGGCGGCACGCTGCGGATGACGGCTGCGTGCATCGTCACGCTGCCGGCGGACGCGCCGGCCGGCGCTTTCGTGGTGCTTCGGCAGGCGGGCGCGGGCGCCGTGAGCTGGGCGGCGTCGGCCGGAGCGGCCATTCACGTGCCTTCGGGCGGGACCACTACAGCCGGCCAGTGGTCGAGCGTCGTGGCGCAGGTCGACAGCAACAGCGACGGCGCATCCGCGGTATGGATCGTCGCGGGCATGACCACATGACGCTCGCCACCGCGCTCCGCATCGGGCACCCGATCTCGCCTGCGGCGTGGCTTGCTGCGCGCGGGCTGGCGGGCTCGACGGCCGGCGGCGATTTCCGGGCGCGGCGGTACTGGCTGCCGGCGCTGGCGGCTGGGCAAGCGCGGTGGGCGAGCGAGGCGGAGTTTTTCGGGCAGTTCACGGCCGGCGCGGGCCGAGCGTACATGGATGCGGCTGGCATCCTGCGCGCCGATCTCGCGGCCAATCAGCCGCGCTTTACCTATGTCGGTGGGGTGCGCCGCCTCGTGATCGAGGGGCAGATCGCGAACAAGGTAACGACGCCAAAGCACAATCCGACAACGATAGCCGGATGGACCACGAACGGGGTGGCGTCACTTTCGGTCGTCGACGATACAGCCGCGCTCGGCGCGGCGGGGCTTTCCGCTATCTGCACGACCGGCGCGGTTTACCGTATCGACAACGCGGCCGGCGGAGGGGCGGACTACGTCCAGTTGCCGGGAGGGGCATCGGCCGTCGCCGCCCACGCCTTGGACGCATACGTTCGCGTGGTGGCGGGTTCCGGGGCTTCCATGAGCTTCTCGACGTCCGGGGCCGGCTCGATAAACCTGCCGGCCGCTGGCACCGGGTACGTGCGGGTGTCGAACACCGGAACTCCAACCGCCGTGGGGCAGAGGCTGCAGTTCTATGTTCCGGCCGGTGCCGTCATACACATCATCCTGCCGGGGCTTTACGACAGGGCTGCGCCGCCGCCGCCCTACCCGATCATCGGCGACACCGCCGCCGCCGTGACACAGGCAGGCGAAAGCTTTCGCCTGCCGGCCGCGATAGAGGTGATGATGGGCGGCGCCGGTGGCCGCACTGCGCTGGTGCGCTGCTCCTTGTTCTCGACGGCCGCCGCGATGGCGCTTTTTTCGTTCGGGAGTGGCACCGAGGCGGATCGATGGCAGGCCTATGTTGGCGGATCGCCGGCCCGGACTTTTCTCTCCGTGATGACTGGCAACGCCTCCATCGCCAGCATCTCGACCGCGGGCGGCACTATCATTCCCGGTGAGGCCTTCGGCGCTGCCGCCGCCATCGCTGCGGCTGATTATGCCGTTGACGACAGCAAGGGAGCCCTCGCCGCATCGACAGCGGCCGGTGCACTGCCGGCGGTGACGCGGGGATATGTGGGGCGGCGGCAGGACGGCGGCGCCACCGGGCACGGGCTATACGACCTGGTGGCGCTGTGGCCGTCGCGACTTCCGGATGCGCGTGTGCAGGCGCTGGCGGTGGCCTATTAGGCGTCCCTTAAGAGGGCTTTAGCGGGCGCTTCAAGTGGTGCAAAATCAAGTGTCCCGCGCTTCAAAATCATGTGGCGCGCGGCAGCCAGCGCCGCATAATCGCGCGGGGTCCAGACCGGCCGGCCGAGGCGGGAAAACGCCACCAGCGCCCCCGTCCTAGATGCCTTCGCCTCGCCGCCGTCCGTTCCGCGGCCACGCGCCGCCGCCCGCGCCCTGCCGAAGCGCAGCCAATTCCGCATTTCGCTCTCCTGCTCTGAGATCTCGCTGCCGCACGACCGTGCCACGCCGGATCGCGCCGGGCCGGCCTCAGGGACGCAGATCGCGCCGAAGTCCTTGAACCCGCGCCGATTTCTCCCGGTCAGGCAGTGTCCCTCCGGCCGGAAGGCGCGCCACGCGGCCTCCAGCAGGCGGTCCCTGAACGGCAGGCAGCGGCAGCCCGTGCCGGCCGCTTCAATCGGCCCGGCCCGCTCCAGATGCACCGTCAGCCCGCGGTGTTTGGCGGCTTCACACCCGCCGCACCTTCGGCTCGCCCGCCCGGCCCAGCATCAGCGCCGTCACCGCCCACACCAGCGCGTCCAGCCGGTCGGGCGAACGTCCGCTCGAAAGCCCGGACGGGCCGAAATCGCACAGCTCGTCCTCGAGCTCCGGCATGGTGCCGACATGGCGCACCCGGCCCTGCTCGTAGAGCGCGGCCACCGGCTCCGCCCGCAGCCACTTGCCCCGGGTCGCCCGCACCATCGTCACCGGCACGCCGGGATCGACCTCCCGCAGCACCGCCGCCACCATCTCGCCGCCCTGGTTCACCTCGGCGATGAGCCCGTCCGCCTCGAAGCGGCGGTGGAGCGCCACGGCCCGCGCCGCCCATTCGGCCGGCCTCAGCCCGCGCTCGCTCGCATCCTTCAGCACGTAGCCGACACCGTCCGAAAGGCCGAGGCCGGCGACCACCAGCCCGCAGGCATCGGCATCGGCGCCGCTCGATGCCGGCGGATCGACCGCCACCACCACCCGGCCGAGCGCGGGCACCTCCTCCACCCGAAGCGCCTCGATGGCGCCGCGCCGCCACAGCGCGTCGGGCCGGTCCTCGATCAGTTCGCCGTCGAGTTCCTGCCGGCCGAGCCTTGTGCCGGCATAGCGGCCGACGATGGTCTCCAGAAAGCCCGGCGCGAGGTTGGCGGCATTGCGCGCCGTCGGCGCATGGGTGACGACCGTCCGCGGCTCCGCCATCAGCCGCTTCAGCAGCGGAATCGGCCGCGGCGTCGTGGTCGCCACCTGCCGCGGCCGCTGGCCGAGCCGAAGTCCGAACTGCAGCATGTCCCATGTCGCCTCGGCATGGCGCCACTTGGCGATCTCGTCCGCCCAGGCCGCATCGAACTGCGGCCCGCGCAATCCCTCCGGGTCCTCGGCGGAAAACACCTGCGCCACCGCCCCGTTCGGCCACGTCAGCCGCCGCCGCGACGGCTGCCATTCCGGCCGCTCGCCCTTGGGGTGGATCGCGATCAGGCCGGAAACGCCCTCGATCATCACCTCGCGCACATCGGCCAGGGTCTCGCCGACGAGCGCGATCCGGCCCGCCGGGGCGGCCGCGAACGGCGCGCGGCCCGTGGCCATGGCGCGCACCCACTCGGCGCCCGCCCGCGTCTTGCCGGCGCCGCGCCCGCCCAGCACCAGCCACAGCGTCCATCCGCCCTCCGGCGGCAACTGGTCGTCGCGCGCCCACAGCGTCCAGTCGTGGGCGAGCATATCGAGGCTCGCCCGGTCGAGCCCGGCGATCAGGTCCTCGAGTTCACCCCGCTCCGCGCAGCCGATCAATGCGGCGCGCAATGTCTTCCCGGACAGCATCGGCATCCTTTCCCGCCTCGTCGCCGCCGCCGTCGCCCGCCCGGGCCGCGCGGTCGAGCTCGATCAGCGTCTCCAGAGTCTTGGCGAGCACGCCGAGCGTGCGGGCATCGCGCTCGCCCGCCGGCTTGCCGGCCGGGCCGAGCCGCGCCTCCACCTCCGCCACCTGCCGCGCGAAGGCGAGCATCAGCCGGCGCACCATCGCGCCGCGGTCTGTGTCCGTCTCGGCGTCCGCCTTGCGCCGGCGGGGAATCGGCCGCTCGCCGCGCTGCCAGCCGCCGAGCCTCGCCCACCGCCGCACGGTGGACGTCGTCACCCCCATCGCCTCGGCGATGTCGCCGATCAGGATGCCGTCGCCTTCGTAAAGCCCGCGCGCCCTGTCGCGCCCACGGGCCTCCACCGCGATCTCAGGCCCCCCGCCACGCTCTCCCCCCGCCCGCCCGCCGCGCGCATCGCGGGCAACGGCACCGCGAGCCCGCACCGTGCGGCCCGCCGCATCGCTGTCTGCCGCATCCCGCCCGGACGTGTCCCCGCGGGGCTTATCCCGGCTACGCCTATCGCGCTCTGCCGCGTCGCCGTCCGAAGAACCGCCATATCCTGCACCCGAACCAGCCGCATCCCGGCCCGGCGCGTTGCGACCTGCTGCATCGCGATCCACCACATCCCGGCCCTCCGCATCGCTGTCTGCCACATCCCGACGCGCCGCACCCGAACCCGTCACGTCCAAGCCCGGCGCATTCCGGCCCGGCATATTCCGAGCCCCCGCATCGCAGCCGTGTATCGCACCGGCACCCGCCTCACCTGGGCCCGCCTCACCTGCAACCGTCCAACCTGCAACCGCACCACCTGCGACCGCGTCGCCGTCTTCCGCATCATCGGCATCCGCGTCCCGGGAGCGGACGCCGCCAACCCCGACCTCACCGACACGGCGGTCACCGGCCCGCACCGGTCCGATAGCTGGCTCCACTCCCCTCGCCGTCACGCGCCACCTCCCGCCTGCCGCCGACATCCGGTCCCACGGGACGAACCCGCGACCGCACCAGCGCAAAAACGAAAACGGGCCGCGCAGCGCCCGAAAGCGCCGGCAGCCCGTTCCTGAAAATCCAACCTAACTCATATCGGCACCGGCACCGGCCGGTATCGGTATCGGTATCGGTATCGAAATAACCGATCGTTTACGCGTAAAGCCGCTCCTGCCGTTAAAACCAGCAAAATCGGCAAAACGCGCGAAGCCAGCCGAAGCCAGCCGAAGCCAGCCGAAGCCAGCCCGGCGACCACGCTACGCCGGTCGCACGGAGCGCAACCGCCCTCCGCTCAGAGCGAGATCGCTCACCGGCGCACCTGTCCGACCATAGCTGAACACTACCGGAGCAGCGTCACGCCGTCAAGGATAATATTCCTATTATGGAAAATATTCCTGATGCCGCTCAGCGCGGGGCGCGCGCCTTCACCGGGCGAGTCGGCGAAAGCCCGCCCTTCGGCACGCGGCCGGGCCAGCGCACCAGATGGAACTCCAGTTCCTCCGGCTCCATGCCGTCCTCGGAAACCACCCGCCCGCGCACGGAAATGCCGGCCTCGTGCACGGTCGCCAGGTCCTGCGATACCAGCGGGTGCCACCACGGCAGGTCCTGCCCCTCGGCGATCAGCCGGTAGCCGCAGGTCGGCGGCATCCACGACAGGGTGCGCACTTCCTCGGGCGTCAGGCGGATGCAGTCCGGCACGATCTTGGACCGGCCGGGATAGTCCGAGCACCGGCAACTGTCGTGGTCGAGCAGGCGGCAGGCGACGTTCGTCCAGGCGATGGCGCCCGTGTCCCAGTCTTCCAGCTTGTTGAGGCAGCAGCGCCCGCAGCCGTCGCAGAGCGATTCCCACTCCGCGTCGGTCATCTCCTCGAGCGTCTTTTCCTGCCAGAACGGCCGTCCGGCGGCCACGGCCTCAACGGACATGGAACACGCCTTCCCAGCCGGGGCGGTCGGCCACCGGCATGTCGAGGAACGAGCGGCCGTCGCGGTCCTCCACCTCGATCACCCAGATGTCGGGGTCGAACGCCCGCTCGCGCTCCAGCCGCGCGTCGATATCGGCCTCCGGGGCGCGGGCGAACACCTGCTCGAACTGCCGGTCGACGGGCCTGTCCTCGTCGACCAGCGCCTGGGGTGCCGGCCCGTAGAGATCGGCGGTGCCGTCGCCGCGCACGATCTTCACGAAGATCGCGCCGGCCTCGTCGGCGCCGTGGCGCAGCACGGCCGCGAAGGCGCCGGCGCCCTGGCAGCGGCGCAGATAGGCACCGACCCAGAATGATGAGACGACCCGAGCCATGGTTCCGTCCGAACAGCGCCGGGCGATGCCGGCGGAAGCGGCGTCTTCACGCCTTGCCTTTGGATCGACCCGATCCGAAGGGAGATGCTCTAGCATGTTCCGGACGATGTTGGCACCAGCGGGGCATCAGACGAACAGAGCGTCACACCGGCGGAGCGTCACAGCGGCGGAGCGTCAGGCCGGCGGGGCATCACGTCAGCGACGTATTCTGGATCGAAGGCGACGCGCCGGCAAAGCTGGCGCCGGCCGCACCCGCCGCCGCCCGGAGCGCCCATCAGGATTTCGCCATGCCCCCGATCGAGACCAGCGTCTGGACGAGACGCGCGTCGATGCCGTCGCCCGCGGGCAGGGCATGGTCGGCGCGGAACCGGCGGATCGCCGTCGCGGTGCGGCCGCCGAGGCGGCCGTCGATCTGCAGCGGCCCGTAGCCGAGATCGGCCAGCGCCTTCTGCACGCGCTTCACGTCCTGCACGCGCTTCGCCTCGGCCGGCGTCATCGCGACGCCGCCGGCGTCCGCCGCCCCCGCGCTCGCGTCCGTCCTCACCACCGTCGTCTTCGCAGCCGGGCCCTTGCCCGTCGGACCGTTACCCGCAGCCCCCGCGCTGGCCGATCCTTTGCCGGCATCGCCCTTCCCGGCCGCACCCTTGCCCGCCGCGTTCTGGCCCACCACGCTCTTGCCGGCCGCGTTCTTCTCAGCCGCAGTCTTGCCCGCGCCGCCCGCCGTTCCATCGGCCGCCGACATCGCCGCCGCGATCGCGTCGCCCGCCGGGCGCTTGTTCGGCGCCACCGTCAGAAGCGCCAGCAGCGTCTCGCTCGGCCGGCCGGTCACCTCCAGCCCCTGCGCCGCCTCGAACGCCCTGATCGCCTCGACGGTGCCGGCGTCGAGCACGTCGCCCGCCGGCCCGGCGAGGTAGCCCCGGTCCACCAGCGCCTGCTCGATGTCGCGCACCAGGGTGCCGTTCACCCCGCCGGCATTGGCGACCGCCACCATCTCGGTCGCGTCCGGCCGGGTGGCGAACAGCGGCGCCGGGTGCGGCCCGGGCTGCATCAGCACGACGTTGACATAGATCGCCGCGCCCGCCGCAAGACCGCCCGCCACCGCCAGCGTCGCCACCGGATGGGCTGCGACACCGCGGCCGACCAGGCCGAGGACCCTGCCGAGCCCGCGCAGCACCCAGCGCGAGACGAAGCCGCCCGGCCGGCGCGCCCGCGCCGCAGTGTCTACGCCCCTGCCGCCAGCCGCCTTGCCGCCCGCTGTCTTGCCGCCAACCGCCTTGCCGTCCTTGCCCGCCGCCGGCTTCGCCCTGCCCTGCGCGCCCGCCCGGCCCGTAGCCGCCGCCGCGTTCGCCTTGCGCGCGCTCACGGTCGCCGCTCCGCGCCCGTGCCCGCCAAATCCGCGCCCGCCAAATCCGCGCATGCACCCACCAAGTCCGCATCGGCGGTCGCGGGCAGCGCGGGAAGCGTGACGGTGCGGATCATCGGCGGCGGTCCCTGTGCGGGTGAAATCGAAACCGGCCGTCCCTCTGCCGGCCGGGCGCGATCAGGCTGCCATCGCGGCCTTAAGGAACCCTCAAGTCGCCCCGGCCCAACGCCTCCGGGCCGCCTCGCACGCGCTCCCGCCGAGAAATTCCGTCGATGGATCGAATTGCGACAATCGCGAAAACGCCGGATTCAGCCGGACATGAAACACTGGTGCATTGGGAACTGCGGGACTGGCCCCGCGGGTCCGTGAAGCGAGGGCTCCGGCCATCGGAAGGCCGGGGAGTGACGACCGGGCGAATCACACGGCGGGCGGTTCGATGGTGTTCCTTTTCAGATGCGTGTTCTGGCTCGGCCTCGTGTTCGTCATGGCGCCGATCCTGTTTCCGCCGGAGAAAGGCGCGGCCCCCGCCGCCCGCGCCACCGTGCCGGCGCACGAAGCCACCGCCGAGGCCCCCCACCCCGCGCCCGCCACCCGATCCGCCACGACCCTGACGACCGCCGCCCAAATCATCGCCGGCCAGACCGCCACCAGCCAGACCGCCGCCGGTCAGGCCGCCGCCGATCAGAGTGGCACCGATCAGAGTGGCACCGATCAGAGTGGCACCTGGGAAACCCTCGGCCGCATCGTGTCGTTCTGCGACCAACAGGCCGAGATCTGCAACGGCGCCGTCGGCGTCGTGTCCCGCTTCGGCGACGTGCTCGGCGCCGGCATCGATTATGTCACCGCGCTCGTCGGGTCCGAGCCAGCGGCGCCGCCCCTTCCCGCCGATCCCGCCCTGCGCGGCACCCTCACCGCCGGCGACCGCGAGGAACCCTGGCACGGCACCGGCCGCTCGCCACCGCCCCTAGGC
>JAEZMP010000532.1 GCA_023442215.1 Pseudomonadota bacterium | reverse complement strand
TCCAACAGATCGTCAATGCCATCAGCCTCGGCGGCGTCTATGCCCTGCTCGCGCTCGGTCTCGCCATCGTGTTTTCCATCGTCGGCCTGATCAATTTCGCCCACGGCGAGCTGATGACGATCGCCGGTTACAGCCTGCTCGGCGCCCTCCTGATGGGCGTACCGCTCGCCGCGGCGGTGGTGGTCGCCGTGGTGTCGGCGGCGCTCGCGGCCGTGCTGATGGAGCAGATCGCCTTCAAGCCGATGCGCGGGGCCAGCGTCACCAGCCTGCTGATCACGTCGTTCGCGGTGTCGAACCTCCTGAAGGTTCTGTTCCAGAACGGCATTTCCGCGCGGCCGCAGCCGATCGCGATGCCCTCGTGGATGACCGGCGCGTTCCAGTTCGGCGACGTCTCCATCGGCATCGGGCCGGTGCTGTCGATCACGGGCTCGGCGCTGGCGCTGGTGGCGCTCGAAGTGTTCCTGCGCCGTACCGTGATGGGAACGGCGATGCGCGCGGCGGCCGAGGACTTCAACGTGGTGCGGCTGATGGGCATTCCCGCCGGCCGCATCATCGCCGCCGCCTTCCTGCTGTCGGGCCTTCTGGCGGGCCTCGCCTCGCTGCTGTGGATCGCGCAACGCGCGTCGGTCGATCCGCTGATGGGGTTCACGCCGGTGCTCAAGGCCTTCATCGCGACCGTTGTGGGCGGCCTCGGCAGCCTGCCAGGCGCGGTGGTCGGGGGGCTGCTGCTCGGCGCCATCGAGGTCGCGCTGCAATCGACGCTGCCGCCGGATATCGCGCCCTATCGCGACGCCATCGTGCTTTCGGGCGTCATCCTGGTGCTGCTGTTCCGTCCGGATGGCGTCATTCCCGCCGTGCGCGCGCAGCGGAGCTGAGGGAAGGGCGGGACGCGGCGATGTATTCCAAGCCGGAGTTTGCGGCACGCTCGCCCGCCGACGTGGCGGAGGTCATCGCGGCCGCGCCGTTCGCGACGCTCGTTACCCACGGGCCGGACGGCATCGTCGCCAGCCACCTCGTCATGCTGTTCGAGCCGGATCGGGGACCGAACGGCACGCTCGTCTCGCATCTCGCGCTCGACAATCCCCACGCCGCGCTGATCGCCGAGGGGAGGGAGACGCTCGCGATCTTCACCGGTCCACACGGCTACGTGTCGTCGTCGTGGTATCCGGCCGTGCCGGTGCGCGACAGCGCCCCGACGTGGAACTACGCCGCCGTTCACTGCCGGGGGCGTCCGGTGCCGCTCGACGAGCGGCAAACCGCCCGCCACCTCGCGCACCTGGTGGCGCGCATGGAAGAGGGTCGCCCGGATCGCTGGCGGATGGGCGAACTCGGCCCCAGCGGCCTGGAGCGGAGACTGCCGCGCATCCTCGGCTTCGACCTTCCCGTCGAGCGGCTCGACGCCAAGTTCAAGATGGGACAGGACGAGCGCCTGCCCGATACCCGCGGCGCCATCGCCGCGCTGGAGAAGACCGATCCGCCGCTCGCAGCCATGATGACCCGCCACAACGCCGACCGCGGCGACGGCTGAGACGGCGACGGCAGGCCCTTCGCCGGGCGGAGGCATGCCTGCGGCGAGAACTGCCTGCCCCTGCGCACCGCGAATATCGCGGCGCCGCGCCGACGGCTGTGACCATCATCCTCTGAAAGCGCCGGCAAACTTTCCCTGAACACGCTTCGGAAGGCAGACGGCAGGCGTTCGGCCGTCGGCGCGGCTTGTGCCGATCGCCTTGTCGCCAGCTTTCCGGTCCCTTCCAATGTCTCAGATGTGGGACTGAAGGCCGACATTGGCGATACAATCCCGCCGCCGATCCGCTTACTCATCATGGAAAGGCCGTCGCAGAACGGCCGGTGAGCGGGAGGCGGGGCATGGCACTGCGCCTCCATCCGGGAGGAAATGCCATGACGTCCTACCTTTTCAGGAACGTGGAGATCTGGGACGGCGAGCATGATGATCGCTATCCCGGCGAGGTGCTGGTCACCGGCAACCGCATCGCCATGGTCGCGCGCGGGCGCAACCAGATTGCGGCCGAGGCCGCGGCGGAGGTCATCGACGGCGGCGGCATGACGCTGATGCCGGGGCTCGTGGAAGGCCACTGCCATCTCTCGTTCGTCGGCCCGCGTCGCAATCAGGATCTCGGCGAGATCCCGCCGGAAGAGCATCTGCTCAGGACCTGCCGTAACGCCACCTTCATCCTCGATCACGGCTTTACCTCCTGCTACTCCGCCGCGTCGGCCAAGCTCAGGATCGACGTCGTCGTGCGGCAGGAGATCGAGGACGGCTATCTCGCCGGCCCGCGCTATCGCGCCGCCGGCCCCGAGATCACGGTCACAGGCGGCCTCGGCGACGAGCGCAAGCAGCACATCCATGCCGAAGGCTTCGGCATGATCGCCGACGGCGTCGACGACGTGATGCGTGCGGTGCGCCTTTGCTGCCGCGAGGGTGTCGACAACGTGAAGCTCAACATTTCCGGCGACGAGTTCGTCGGGCATGCGCGGGCCGAGGTGGTGTCGATGACCCAGGCCGAAGTCGATGCGGCGGTCGCGGTCGCCCATGACTGGGGCAAGCGCGTAGCCTGCCACAGCCGCGCGGCGGAATCGGTCAAGCGTGCGATCCGGGCGGGTGTCGACTGCATCTATCACTGCGACTTCGCGGACGAGGAAGCGCTCGACATGCTCGAGGCGGTCAAGGACCGGGTGATCGTCGGCCCCGCCTTCGGCCTCGTGCACAACTGCGTCTTCGAGGGCGACGTGGTCGGCCTTTCCAAAGCCGTTGTCGAAAGCATGGGCCTGCCGCGAAAGCTCGAACACACGATCGCGACCTACCAGGAGATGCGCAGGCGCGGCATGAAGGTGGTGGTCGGCGGCGATTATGGCTTCACGGTCACGCCCATGGGCCAGAACGCCCGCGACATCGGCCACTTCGTGAAGTTCTTCGGTTATTCGCCGGCCGAGGCGCTGCGCTGCGCCACGGTTGTCGGCGGCGAACTCATGGGCCTGAAGGGCGAGCTCGGGGTGGTGAAGCAGGGGGCCCTCGCCGACCTTCTCCTCGTCGACGGCAATCCGCTTGCGGACCAGTCCGTGCTCGTCGGCCCGGCCCGGCTGGCCATGATCATGAAGGACGGCGGCATGCATCGCGATCCGCGCCGCTACGGCGCGCAGGACCGTCGCGCCGCCGCCGAATAGCGCTCATCCGAGGACCCGCCCGGCCGCATTCCTCGGCCGCGACAATCCGCGATTCCTGTGGAGGCCCAGCCGTGTCCAAATCCGCCGTCGCGCTCGAAATGCGCGACATCACCAAGTCGTTTCCCGGCGTTCGCGCACTCGAAGCGGTCAGCTTCGCGTGCGCGCATGGCGAGGTGCACGCCATCTGCGGCGAGAACGGCGCCGGAAAGTCGACCCTCATCAAGGTGCTCGGCGGCATCCACCGGCCGGATGCCGGCGCGATCCTCGTCGAAGGAAAGCCGGCGGTGTTCTCGCACCCCGTCGAGGCGCGGCGGGCCGGCATCAGCATCATCCATCAGGAACTGAGCCTTCTGCCGCATAGGACGGTGGCGGAGAACATCTATCTCGGGCTGGAGCCGACGCGGCGCGGGCGTCTCGACCGGAAGGCGATGGCGGCGGGCGCGCGACGCCTTCTGGATCGCCTGGGCGCATCGATCCGCACGGATATCCGCGCGGGCGATCTCGCCATCGCCGAGCAGCAGACCGTCGAGATCGCGAAGGCCCTGGCCCTCGATGCCCGCATCCTAGTCATGGACGAACCCACGGCCGCGCTCGACGACGCCAATGCGCGGCGCCTGCTCGACCTGATCGCCCGGCTCAGGTCCGAAGGGGTCGCGATCGTTTATGTCTCTCACCGGATGCCGGAGATTGCCGCGATCGCCGATCGCGTCACAATCATGAAGGACGGCCGCAAGGTCGCGACGGCACCGATCGCCGACATGCCGACGGAACGCATCGTGCGGCTGATGGTGGGGCGGGCCCTGTCCGACTACTATCCCGCCCGTCCGCAGACGCCCCCCGGCGCAACGCTGCTGGAAGTCGCAGGCGGCGGCAATGCCGAGCTCGCCGAGATCGACCTGTGCGTGCGGGCCGGGGAGATCGTCGGGATCGCGGGCCTCGAGGGATCCGGCAAGGCCGCGCTGGCGCGTGCCATCTTCGGCGACCGGCCCTTCACGCGCGGGGCGGTCCGGTTTCTCGGCGAGCCCGTCGATCTGCGCCATCCGCGCGCGGGCATCTCGGCCGGCATCGGCTACCTCTCCGACGACCGCAAGCGCGAGGGCTGCCTGCTGCAGCAATCCCTGCGCGACAATCTCCTGCTGGTGCGCCGCGCCTTCGCAGGCGCCGCGAGGGGGGCAAACGCCGGCTCGCTCGCGGACGTCGAGGCGGACGAGATGATGCGCCGCCTCGACGTGCGTGCGGCTCATTTCGGCCAGCCGATCGGCGCGCTTTCCGGCGGCAACCAGCAGAAGGTCATCCTCGGCCGGTGGCTCGCGCGCGATCCCAGGCTCCTGATCTTCTGCGAACCGACCCGCGGGATCGACGTCGCCGCCAAGGCCGCGATCTACCGGTTGATGCGCGACGTCGCCGCCCGCGGCCGCGGCGTCGTCATGGTCTCGTCGGACCTGCCCGAGGTGATCGGTGTCTCCGACCGCGTCCTCGTCATGCACCAGGGCCGCATCGCCGGCGAATGCTCCCCCGAGGTGGGGGAGGAAGGCATCATGGCGCTGGCCGTCGGCCACCTGCCTTCCCCGCCAAACCCATCCGGCGAAGGAGCCCGGGCATGACGATCGCCGATGCGGTTTCCACGTCAACCCGGACCCGGCGCAGCCTGCCGGTGCCGCTGCTGCTCTTCCTCGCCTCCGCCGTGCTCTATGTCGGCGCGGCGCTGCATTCGGGCCAGCTCAGCCAGCTCAACGCGGCCGGTTTCGTCGGTCTCGCGCAGCGGATGGTCGGTCTCGGCATCGTTGCCATCGGCCAGACCTTCGTCATCCTCGCCGGCTCCATCGATCTCTCGGTGGCCAATCTCATCTCCGTCGCGGCGGTGCTGGCCTCCTTCGTGATGCAGGGCGATCCGGCCATGATCGCGCCGGCCGTGGTGCTCGTCCTCGCGGTTTCGGCCGCGGTCGGGGCGCTCAACGGCGTCGTCGTCGCGAAGCTCGGCGTCAATCCCCTGATCGCGACGCTCGGAGTGGGGCTGATCCTGCAGGGACTGCTCTCGGCAAGCTTCAACAATTTCGCCGGTTCGGTTCCGGAGGCCTTCCAGGGTTTCGCCTACGGCACGGTCGGGATCGTGCCCTGGTCGGTGCTCGGGCTGCTGCTTCTCGCGATCCTCGCGGCCTTCCTGCTTCGTTCCACCCGCTTCGGCGCCCATCTCTACGCGACTGGGGGCAATGTCGACGGTGCCCGGCTCGCCGGAATCCGCACCGATCGCGTCACCATCCTCGCGCACGTCATCTGCAGCCTGATGGCGGGGGTGACCGGGCTCTACCTCGCCTCCAGGCTGCGTTCGGGCGCGCCCTGGGTCGGCCGCGACGGCGTTTACGACCTTGAATCGATCGCGGTTGTCGTCATCGGCGGCACGCTCCTCTCCGGCGGGCGTGGCGGCATCTGGGGCACGCTCGCGGGCGTGCTCCTGTTCGCGACGCTCGACGCCGTCTTCAACATGCTCGGCGTTCCCGCCTTTCCGAAACAGGTGATGCGCGGCGCCATCGTGATCCTGGCGGTCGCGGCCTACGCCATCCGCAGCAGGGAGCCGGTGGCATGAGCGCGGCAGCGACGAGCGAACCGGCCCGGAACAGCGGCATGAATCTCATCAGGACGATCAACGTCGCCGTCATCGTGTTCGTCGTTCTCTATGCGGCCATCGCGACCCTGCAGCCGAACTATCTCGAGCCGGCGGGCATCATGAACTTCCTGCGGCGGGCGACGCCGCTCGCCGTTCTCGCCTGCGGGCAGGTCTTCGTGCTGGTCTCCGGCGGGTTCGACCTGTCGATGGGCGCGCTGGTCACGCTGACCGTGATCGGCGGCTCGATGCTGACCGACAACGACCCGGCCAACACCGCATGGGCCATCGTCGTGCTCTATGCGATCGGGCTTGGCGTCGGGCTCGTCAACGGGCTGGTCGTCACCGTGCTGCG